>CAJWDO010000144.1 GCA_913031555.1 uncultured Alphaproteobacteria bacterium
TGGCTTGGCAGCCGCATGCCGGTGATCGCCACCTTCAAATGTCTTGGCGCACCGTCACGGCTGATCTTCCGGATCTATCTGCTGCAGGTGATGCTGATCGCCGGGCTTGGCGTGGGGCTGGGGGTCGCGCTGGCTGCCATCGCGCCGATCTTCGCCATTGATCTACTGTCGGCCTATGTCACGGTGCCGATCAACGTTTCCGTCTATCCGCTGCCGCTCATCGTCGCGGCGGGCTTTGGCATCGTCACCTCGTTCCTGTTCGCCCTGTGGCCGCTTGCCAAGGCAGAAGAGGTGCGGGCGGCAAACCTGTTCCGGCGTCTCAACAGCATGCCAGGCGGGCGGCCCCGGCCAGCCTATCTGATGATGGCGCTTGCCGCGCTTCTCGGCCTTGCCGGACTGGCCTTTGTGGCGACCCGCGATCTGATGCTGACCCTGATCTTCATTGGCGGGTCTCTGGCGGCGATTGCGCAGCTGGCCGGGTTTGGCGAACTGCTTCTGTTGGCGCTACGCCGGCTGCCGGCACCGTCATATGTGCCGGGACGGCTGGCGCTGTCCGCCATCACCCGGCCGGGATCGCCTGTGCGCGCCATCATCATCGCCTTTGGCCTTGGCCTGTCGGTTCTTGTCACCGTTTCGCTGTCGCAGGCCAATATCGGACGACAGATCGACACCCGGGTTGCCGAGGACGCGCCAGCCTGGTTCTTCATCGACATCCAGCCGGACCAGATCGACCGTTTCATCTCTATCACCAGCGATACGCCCGGCGTCACCTCGATCTCGAAGACGCCGATGCTTCGCGGGCGCGTGACCAGCCTTGGCGGCCGACAGGCCGAGGATTTTGACATGAAGGGCGCGTCGGCCTGGGTGCTTCGCGGTGACCGCGCGCTGACCTGGTCGGCGACACCACCTGACAGCGGCGAGATCATTGCCGGCGAATGGTGGTCGGAGGATTATGCCGGGCCACCACTGGCCTCGATGTCCGAGGAGGAAGCGCGCGAGCTTGGTGTCTGGGTCGGTGACAGCGTCACCTTCAATGTTCTTGGCCGTTCGATCAGCGCCGAGATCACCAACATCCGCGCTGTTGACTGGGAAAGTTTCAGCATCAATTTCGTTTTTGTCCTCTCACCCGGGCTTCTGGAAGCCGCACCGCACAGCTGGATGGCAAGCACACGCGTCGAGAATGACGACGCGGCCATCGCCGTCGACCGCAATGTCGCCGCCGCCTTTTCCAACATCTCGGCCATTTCGGTTCGTGAGGCGGTGGCCACCGCGCAGCGGGTGATCGGCCTGCTTGGCGCGGCCGTGCAGATGACGGCGCTTGTCACGCTAATTGCCGGGATCGCCGTTCTGGCCGGCACTGTCGCCAGCACCGAGGCACAGCGGCTTGCCGATTCGGTTATCCTGAAGGTTCTTGGCGCGACCCGTGTTTCCATCGCCATTGCCTGGTTCCTTGAATATGCGCTTCTTGGCATGCTGGCCGCGGTGGCGGCGGCAATCATCGGCAGCATTGCCAGCTGGGGCCTAATCGAAGGCTTTCTGAATTCGGATTTCGAGTTTGATTTCATGCTTGTCCTGATGACCACCATGGTCGGCGCGGCGGCAACGGCGATGCTGGGTTTGGCCGGCGCGGTTCGCACACTCGGCCGCAAGCCGGCACCACTTCTTCGCGACAGCTGACATGCCCACTGACATGCCTGCTGATATGCCCCGGCAGGGCCAAGCTGCCCGGCCCTGACAATTCTCGCCACAAAATGTCGCATGATCGCGTCATATGGCTTGAATTGAAGTGACAATGGTGGCTGTCTGTTGATTGAAATACAGCCACGGCAAGCGCGAGGTGTCATGCAGAAAAAAGGGGGGTATTCCGGGTTCCGGGTGCTGCGGGAAGGCCTGACGGGAAACCGTGGCTGGCGGCCCGCCTGGCGCGACCCGGAACCGCAGCCAGCCTATGATTTTGTCATTGTTGGCGGCGGCGGTCACGGGTTGGCGACTGCCTATTATCTGGCAAGCCGTTATGGCGAGGCATCGGTGGCCGTTCTGGAAAAAGGCTGGATCGGCGGCGGCAATGTCGGCCGCAACACCACCATCATCCGTTCAAACTACCTTCTTGCCGGCAATGAGCCATTCTACGAATTCTCGCTGAAACTCTGGGAAGGGCTGGAGCAGGACGTCAATTACAATGCCATGGTCAGCCAGCGCGGCGTCTTCAACCTTTACCATTCCGACGGCCAGCGGGACGCCTATCGGCGGCGCGGCAATTCGATGATCCTTCATGGCGCCGATGCCGAGTTGTTGAATGCCGAACAGCTTCGTGCCGAAATCCCGTTTCTGAATTACGACAATGCCCGCTTCCCAATTCAGGGCGCGCTTGTCCAGCGACGTGGCGGCAGTGTCCGACATGACGCGGTGGCCTGGGGCTATGCCCGTGGTGCCGACCGACGCGGCGTCGACATCATCCAGAATTGCGAGGTCACCGGCTTTCGCATCCAGAACGGGCGCTGCACCGGGGTCGAGACCAGCCGTGGCTTCATCGCCGCACGCAAGGTTGGCTGCGCCGTTGCCGGCAGCAGCAGCCGCGTCATGCAGTCCGCCGGGCTGCGTCTGCCAATTGAAAGCCATGTCTTGCAGGCCTTTGTATCGGAGGGTCTGAAGCCGGTGATACCGGGCGTTGTCACCTACGGCGCCGGCCATTTCTATATCAGTCAGTCCGACAAGGGGGGGCTGGTCTTCGGTGGTGATATCGACATGTATAATTCCTATGCCCAACGCGGCAATCTGCCGGTGGTCGAGGATGTGTGTGAAGGCGGCATGACGCTGATGCCGATGATCGGGCGCGCCCGGATGGTAAGGATGTGGGGCGGAATCATGGATATGAGCATGGACGGCTCGCCGATTATCGACCGCACGCCTGTCGACGGCCTGTATTTCAATGGTGGCTGGTGCTATGGCGGCTTCAAGGCGACACCCGCCTCGGGATATTGCTTTGCGCATCTTCTGGCGACCGACACGCCGCATGAAACAGCGACCGCCTATCGGCTCGACAGGTTCCGCCGAGGCATGATGATTGATGAGAAGGGGTCGGGCGCACAGCCCAACCTGCATTGAGGGGCGGAAAGTCATGATCATCGAACACCCGCTTCTGGGACCCCGGGATTCGCAGGAATTCACTTATCTTGGCGATGCCAGTCTTCTGCACCGGCCAGACGCGTCCGACGACGATGCTGCAGACAAATTCTTCGACTACCAGTATCTTCGTGACAATCCGGCCGGCACGCATCGCGAGCTCTGGTACCACGAGATGGGCGACCGCAGCTGGCTGGTGATCACCCGTGATACGACCAGCCATGAGATACTCACCGTCGAACTTGCATCCATGGCGGCGGCGGCAGGAGGCCGGTCATGAGCCAGGTGAATCGTCTCGATGGCGGGCTCATCGACCGCGCAACACCGCTTGATTTCACCTTTGACGGGCGGCGTTATGGCGGTTTTGCCGGTGACACACTTGCCTCGGCACTGCTGGCGAATGGCGTGCGGCTGGTTGGCAGGTCGTTCAAATATCACCGGCCACGCGGGATCCTCTCTGCCGGGTCGGAGGAGCCTAACGCGCTGGTCGAGCTTCGCGAGGGTTCGCGCCGCGAGCCGAACAGCCGCGCCACAATGACCGAGCTTCATGACGGGCTAGTGGCGCGAAGCCAGAATCGCTTCCCCTCGCTAGGGTTTGACCTGATGGCGGTGAATGACCGGTTCTCGGCCTTTCTTGGCGCCGGCTTCTATTACAAGACCTTCATGTGGCCAAAGGCGTTCTGGGAGCGTGTCTATGAACCGGTGATCCGCAGGGCAGCCGGTCTTGGTGCGCTGTCGGGCGATGCTGATCCGGATGTCTATGATCGCGGCTTCCGGCATTGCGATCTTCTTGTCATCGGCGCCGGGCCGACCGGACTGATGGCGGCGCTGACGGCCGGGCGCGCCGGCGCCGAGGTGATTCTCGTCGATGAGGACTTCCGTGCCGGTGGCCGACTGACGATGGAGCGTGAATCCGTCGGAGGTATGGGCGGCGATGAATGGGCGGCGCAGGCGGCGGCTGAGCTTGCCGCGATGCCGAATGTCCGGATGATGCCGCGAAGCACCACCATCGGCGTTTTCGATCATGGCATTTACAGCGTTCTGGAACGTGTGTCCGACCATCTGCCGGAGCCGCGTGAAGGTACGCCGCGCCTGATCCTGTGGCGGGTCTATGCCAAGCGCGCGATCCTTGCCGCAGGGGCCACCGAACGGCTGATCGCCTTTGACAATAATGACCGGCCAGGGATCATGCAGGCTGGCGCTGTTCGCGCCTATGTCAATCGCTGGGCCGCCACGCCGGCCGAACGGATTGCCATCTTCACAAACAATGATGACGGACACCGCACGGCGGCCGACCTCGCCGCGGCCGGAGTCGATATTGCCGCCATCATCGATTCGCGCCCCGACGCGCCGGCCAGCGACGTCGCCGAGCTTTTCGCCGGCGCCGTTGTCAGCAACAGCAGCGGACGGCGCGGCATCGGGCATGTCACGCTGCGGCTTGCCGATGGCCGGCACAGGAATCTTTCCTGCGGTGCGCTTGCCGTCTCCGGCGGCTGGAACCCGAATGTCCATCTGACCTGCCACCATCGCGGCAGGCCACGCTGGCAGGAGGATATCGCCGCTTTTGTCCCAGGGGACGGGGTGCCGCCAGGACTTGCCGTCGCCGGTGCGGCGCGCGGCATCTTCAGCACCGCAGGCGCGCTTGCCGACGGGCGGGACCAGGCGCTGGCGCAACTTGCCGAGCTTGGCATCAAGGCACGGCCGGAAACGGTGCCGGAGGCCGATGACTCACCTGTCAACATCACCCCACTATGGCATGTCGGTGGCACCAGGCGGGCCTGGCTTGACCAGCAGAATGACGTCACGGTAAGGGATATCGGGCTGGCGCATAGAGAGAATTTCCGCGCTGTTGAACATCTGAAACGCTATACAACGCTTGGTATGGCAAGCGACCAGGGACGCACATCGAACGTTCTTGGCCTCGCCGTGATGGCCGAACTGACAGGCAAGACAATCGCCGAGACCGGCACCACCATATATCGCCCGCCCTACACGCCAACGCCGATCGCCGCTTTCGCCGGCCGGTCGGTAG
>CAJWDO010000145.1 GCA_913031555.1 uncultured Alphaproteobacteria bacterium
CGACATGCTGCTGGCCGAATGCGCTGATGTGGCTGCCGAGGTCGCCGGCAATGTCACCGTCGAGAGCGTCCATGGGCTCGATGATGGTGGCTTTGGCCTGACAACATCGCGTGGGCAGATTGAGGCAGAGTCCCTGGTCATCGCCACTGGCGGGCTGTCGATTCCGAAAATCGGTGCAACGCGTTTCGGTTATGATATCGCGGCGCAATTCGGATTGCCTGTCACGGCGGTGCGGCCGGCATTGGTGCCCCTGACCTTTCAGGACAGCTTTCTGGAACGCTGCCGTGCCCTTTCCGGCCTGTCTGTTGATGCCGAGATACGCTGCGGCAAAACCGTCTTTCGTGAAGGATTGCTGTTCACACATCGTGGTCTGTCCGGCCCTTCAATTCTGCAGATCAGCTCTTACTGGAAAGATGGGGCGGCGCTGGAAATCAACCTTCTGCCAGACAGGGATTGCATAGAATTTCTGCTGTCCCGCAAAACCGAAACACCGCGTCAGGACGTGCTGACCGCCCTTGCCGAATGCCTGCCGCGCCGGCTTGCGGCGGATATTCTTGATACGCTTGCCGTGTCTGGACGCCTTGCCGACCTGCCGAACAAGGCGCTGACAGCGATCGGCAAGCGGGTCAATCACTGGCAGGTCACGCCAAGCGGCACGGAAGGCTATCGCACCGCCGAGGTTACGCTTGGCGGGGTGGATGTTGGCGAGCTGTCTTCAAAGACGATGGAGGCGCGCGCCCAACCCGGCCTTTACTTCATTGGCGAGGTGGTTGATGTCACAGGTCATCTTGGCGGCTATAATTTCCAGTGGGCCTGGTCCTCAGGCTTTGTTGCCGGTGAAGCCGCCTGATGAGCTTATTCATCAACCCCGGCTTTCCCCACCCGTCGCGACAGCAGCTGGTCGAGCGCCTGTGAAAACCGGCCACGATCCGCTTTCGTAAACGGCCTTCCCTGCCCCTTGTTGCCCTGATGAAGCGGGTCGGCAGCGCGCACATCGGCCATCAGGTCGCGCGTCGCAAGGATCCCGCCGATATTGGCGACGGTGATCGGATTGCCGTCTGGGCGCAGTATGGCGGCGCCATTGCCAACACAGCGCGCGGCAAGCGGAATGTCATTGGTGATGACGATGTCATCCGCCTTCGCCTGCTCGGCGATCCAGATGTCGGCGACGTCAGGGCCATCATCGACAATGACAAGATCGATCAACGGGTGGGGATTCGGCCGAATTCCCCCATTGCAGACCATCACCGCCCGGCATCCATGGCGGATGGCGATGGCGGCGATTTCATCCTTCACCGGACAGGCATCGGCATCAACATAGATAATCGTCATACCCCGACCATAAGTCATGTTGGCCAGCTTTGCATCCCTCGCCGGTTTGGTTTGATTTTGAGGTAGCGAGATGTTCGGACCTTTCGCTACTGTGCCGCAACGGACAATCAGGAACGGCGCTTCAAAGGCAGGAATGTGATGGACAACACCGGTTCAGACGACCGCATCGAGGTTATCGAGGCGGCGCGCCTCACCGCCTTCAGCGCCGCGATCCTGGCGGATGCCGGTGCGGATGAACCAACGGCCCGTGACGCAACAAGCGCCATGCTTCATGCCAGCCTGCATGGCATTGACAGTCACGGCTTCCGCCTGCTGCCACATTACCGGGCGGCGATCCTCGGCGGACGACTTAATGGCGCGCCGGATATGACCTTCACCCAAACACGGCCAGGTGCCGGCACGCTGGATGCCGACCACGCACATGGCGCCCGCGCGATGTATCAGGCGGCATTCCACGCGGCCGAACTTGCGCGTGACGCTGGCATAGCTGCCGTCGGCATCCGGAACAGCTCGCATTTCGGGGCGGCTGGCGCCTATGCGCTTGCCCTTGCGACACAGGGCCTTGGTGCGCTGGTCTTCGGCAATTCGGACAGTCTTGTCCGGCTTCATGACGGTGCCACCCGGTTTCATGGCACCAACCCGATTGCAGCCGGATTCCCGGCTGATGGCAACCCCTGGCTTCTTGACATGGCGACAAGTTCAATTCCCTGGAACCGCGTGCAGCTTTACCGGTCGCTTGGCGAAAGTTTGCCGGATGGCATTGCGTCGAATGCGTCCGGCAGCGATGTGACAGACCCGAACGAGGCCGACATGCTGGCACCGCTTGGTGGCGCGTTCGGTTTCAAGGGGGCCGGGCTTGGCGGGGTTGCCGAGATTTTCTCTGCCGTGATGACAGGCATGCGCATTTCCCCCGATCTCATGTCGATGGATGACCCGGACATGTCCACCCCGCGTGAACTCGGGGCCTTCATCATCGCGATTGATCCGTCAGCCTTCGTCACATCCGAGCTGTTCAGCATCGGCATGCGGCATTACCTGACAACGCTTCGCGACAGCACGACCCAAGAGAACGCGCGCGTCATGGCCCCGGGGGATCGCGAATGGGAAGAGGCAGAGCGTCGTCGCGTTGATGGTATTTCCCTCGATCCGGCAACATATCGGATGTTTGCGGATATTGCGGAGATGGCTGACGTGGCGCTGTAACAGGCGACAATCCATCACGCTGCATTTTTTGCAGCACCATGATCATATTTTTGCAGTGTCGAGCACCGGCATGGGCACGTAGTCTTTCACCTTGGTGGTCAATTGACCTTGCTGTGGTCATTGGGCCCGTCACCGGTCCCGGACAGCTTGGTTTCACGGTCATCCGTTCTTATGTCTAGAGTTAACATGATGGATGGCACCAGCACAATTTCACGGTCATTGCAGCGGGCCCGCGGCGCGATCAGGACGACGTTCCGAAATGGCGCGCTCGATCGCCTTTTCCATTCAGGCTCGGCAAAGGCACTCCTCCCCCGCAGCTATGGCACTGCAAGCGAGGTCGTTCTCGTCAACACTGCCGGCGGCATCACCGGCGGCGATACATTCACATACGAAACCGGCGCCGATGCCAGTGACGTCACCGTGACCACGCAGGCAGCTGAACGCGCCTATCGCAGCAACGGTGATGAACCGGCGCGGCTCGATGTAAAGCTCAGCGCCCGGAATGGCGCAAATCTTCACTGGCTTCCGCAGGAAACGATCCTGTTCGACCATAGCCGTCTGGCACGGCGAATTGACGTCGATCTGGATCGTGACAGCGAGTGCCTGATCCTTGAATCTCTTGTTTTTGGTCGGCATGCGATGGGGGAGACGCTCAGCCAGTGCCAGTTTACCGATCGCTGGCGCATCCGCTGTGATGGCCAGCTTGTCCATGCCGAGGCGCTAAGACTTCACGGAGACCTCGAACGCTGTCTTGCACATGGCGCCGGTGCCGATGGCGCGCAGATGATGGCGGTTATTGTCTATGTCGGGCCTCGTGCCGAGCAGATCCACGCCGATATGAACAGCGCGCTTGGCACTGTTGTCTCTCGCGCCGCGGTCTCTGCCTGGCATGGCAAGGCCGTCATGCGATTGCTTGCGGGTGAGACGATGACCGGCAAACAGGATCTAGCGAATATTTTGACAGCCATAGGCGGCCTTCAGGTGCCGCGTGTATGGCAATGAAGAGGTAGATCATGAAACTGACCCCCAGAGAAAAAGACAAGCTGCTTGTCAGCCTTGCTGCTATGGTGGCACGCGGCAGACTGGCACGCGGCGTCAGGCTGAACCATCCTGAGGCTATTGCCCTGATCACCGATTTCGTGGTCGAGGGTGCGCGTGACGGCAAATCCGTTGCCGAAATGATGGAGGCCGGCGCGCATGTCATCACGGCGGATCAGTGCATGGATGGCATTCCCGAGATGATCCATGACGTTCAGGTCGAGGCCACCTTCCCCGATGGTACCAAGCTTGTCACCGTCCATCACCCGATCCGTAAGGGAGGCGCGTCATGATCCCCGGAGAAATCCTGCCTGCCGTTGGTGACATCACGCTGAACGCCGGCGCCGAGCAGATCATCCTCACCGTTGCCAATACAGGTGACCGGCCGGTTCAGGTTGGCAGCCACTATCATTTCGCCGAGACCAACCCGGCGCTCGATTTCGATCGTGATGCGGCGCGTGGCATGCGCCTCGACATCGCCGCCGGCACCGCGGTCAGGTTCGAGCCTGGCCAGAGCCGCGAAGTACAGCTCGTGCCGCTGACAGGCGGGCGCCGCGTCTTCGGTTTCAACCAGCAGATCATGGGAGAACTCTGATGCCAAAAAGGATTTCCCGCGCGGCCTATGCCGACATGTATGGCCCGACAACGGGCGACCGGGTGCGGCTTGCAGACACCGATCTTGTCATCGAGGTGGAGAAGGATTTCACAACCTATGGCGAGGAAGTGAAATTCGGTGGCGGCAAGGTCATTCGTGACGGAATGGGCCAGTCACAGACCACCCGCCGCGACGGTGCCGTCGACACGGTGATCACCAACGCGCTGGTTGTCGATGTGACAGGCATCTTCAAGGCCGATATCGGCCTCAAGGACGGCGTGATCAGCGGCATCGGCAAGGCCGGCAACCCGGACACCCAGCCCGGTGTCGATATCGTGATCGGCCCCGGCACCGAGGCCATTGCCGGAGAAGGCCATGTGCTGACGGCAGGTGGATTCGACAGCCATATTCATTTCATCTGCCCGCAGCAGATCGAGGATGCCCTGCATTCCGGACTGACGACCATGCTTGGCGGTGGCACCGGCCCCGCGCATGGCACACTGGCGACGACATGTACGCCCGGACCATGGCATATCGGAAGGATGCTGCAGGCCGCGGACGCTTTTCCGATGAATCTTGCCTTTGCCGGCAAGGGCAACGCCTCGCTGCCGGCCGCCCTTGAGGAACAGGTCCGTGGCGGCGCCTGTGCCCTGAAACTGCACGAGGATTGGGGCACCACCCCCGGCGCCATCGACAATTGTCTGACGGTTGCCGATGCGATGGATGTTCAGGTGATGATCCATACTGACACGCTGAATGAGAGCGGCTTTGTCGAGAACACCGTCGCGGCGATGAAGAACCGGGTGATCCATGCCTTCCATACCGAAGGCGCCGGCGGCGGTCATGCACCGGACATCATCAAGGTCTGCGGCGAATCACATGTGCTGCCATCCTCGACAAACCCGACCCGTCCCTACACGGTCAACACGCTGGAAGAACATCTCGACATGCTGA
>CAJWDO010000146.1 GCA_913031555.1 uncultured Alphaproteobacteria bacterium
AAAAGGTGACAGCTTCCTCACAGGTCAGGCTCGGGATTATTTGCGCCATCACCGCCGCCTTCGCCTTTTCGATCAATGACGTCAGCATCAAATTCATCAGCGGAGATTATCCGCTGCATGAGATCGTGTTCTTTCGGGCCGTCATCTCGTTGATCATCAGCCTCGCGGTGCTGGTGCCGTTGGATGGCGGATACCGGCAGCTGAAAACATCGCGGCTGAAGCTGCATCTTCTTCGTGGTCTCCTGGTCGTGCTGGCCAACTCCTTCTTTTTCCTCGGGCTGGCGGTGATGCCATTGTCCGAGGCGACGGCGCTGTTCTTCATCGCGCCGATCGTCATCACCATGTTCTCGGTCATCTTTCTTGGTGAAACGGTTGGTAAATTCCGATGGTCGGCCACCGGCATCGGGCTGCTTGGCGCCATCATCATGCTGCGCCCGACCTCAGCCGGATTTCAGCCGCTCGCCATCCTGCCGATCATGGCGGCGGTGTGCTATGCCGGGATCCACATGTTGGCACGGCATATGGGCGACACCGAGCGCGCCAGCACACTGTCTGTCTATATCCAGTGCGTGTTCCTTGTCGTCTGTCTTGGCATGGGAATGATGTTCGGCGGTGGCGACCACGCCCCGGGCGATGGCGGGGCTCTGGACTTCCTGCTGCGCGCCTGGGTGATACCGCCGCGCGAGGATATCCCGCTGCTGCTGCTGGTCGGATTGAGCAGCGCCGTTGGCGGTTTCTGTGTTAGCCAGGCCTACCGGGTCAGCGAGGCAGCGGTGATCGCGCCATTTGAGTATGTCGCGCTGGTGATGTCGATCATTTGGGGCGTCACGATTTTTGGCACCTTGCCTGACATGACCGGCTGGACGGGCATCGGACTGATTCTGGCAAGCGGCCTGATCGTTTTCTGGCGCGAGGCGATGTTGAACCGGCGCCACACATCGAATGCCTATCGTCAACGCTAGAGATCGCGCATGCGGACGCATTGACGCCCCGACGATGGCAGTTTCTAATGCAACCCGAACTTGTCGATACAAATCGCCCGATACGTGTCATGTGGGCAACAGGAGATGAGGATGAGCAAAGGTTACTGGCTGGCCGTCTACAAGGCCATTCACGATGCGGATCAACTGGCGGCCTATGCCGAGAAGGCATCGGGCGCGATCGCCGCCGGGGGCGGCAAATTCCTGTCGCGCGGCATGCCGGTGGCAATGCTTGAAGGCGACGAGGCCACGCGCACGGTGCTGATCGAATTTCCCAGCGCGCAGGCTGCCATAGACACCTATAACAGTGATGCCTATGCCGACGCGCTGGCCACGCTTGGCGATGCCGCCGAGCGGGACATACGTGTTCTCGACGCGCTCTAGGTACCGGCCAGCTCGGCCTTGTGGGCCTCGACCATCGCCGCCATGCCGGTGAAGCGAAAATCATAGGACGGCATGTCACCGGGGTCCATGGTGGCGCCAAAGCCTTCATCCGAATGCCGCCGGTAGATCCAGCAATTTGCCAGACCGTGGCGGTTGGCAGGCGCATGGTCATGGAACATGCTCTCGGCGGTATGAAGAATGTCCGCCTTGCCGACACCAAGCGAGTCGAGCTGCGCCATCATATAGGCGAAATTGCCATCGTCAGGCTTGTAGCTGCCAACATCCTCGGCCGTGTAGACAGCGTCGAACGCCACGCCAAGCCTGTCATTGCTGTGGGCAAAGCTGGCATTGTCCACATTCGACAGGATGACCAGCTTGAAATGCTGTTTCAGATAGGCCAGCGACGCGGCGGAGTCGGCGAAGGCCGGCCAATGTTCAACCGACCGGCCATATGTCATCGCCTCGTCCCACCCGACAGAAATGCCCCATTCCTCGGCAAGCCGTCGATAGACGCAGGCAAGAAGGTCGCTGTAGCACTTCGCGGGTGTCTGGCGCTGATGCGTTGATTCCTGCCTCGCATGCGCCTCGAGGATCAAGTTGCGATCCGGCGGCGCGCCATTGCGCGCGGTGATCCGGTCAGTCAGCGGCGTGAGACCGGCAATCATGCCGGATTCCCAATCAATCAGAGTGCCGTAGCAATCAAAGGTCAGCACAGAAAAATCGGACAGTTTCATGTTCGTATTCTCTTTTTTCACACTAGATGGAGACGACGGGATGCGGATCATCCACGGTCGGCAAAGGGGCAAAGGCGGGCGGAATGTCCGCACCACCCTGCAGTCCATCGACAAGTGCCGGCGCAGCGGCGAACTGAACGATCAGATGGCGCGCCCACGCCTCGGCACCGGCAGGGGTCATGCTGCCCCCTCCATTACCCGAAGTCGATGCTTCGACCACCATTTGAAAACTTCCATTGGCGACCTGCATGGCAAGTTGGGGCTGCGCGCCACGCCCCTGCCATAGCGGGTTGGCAAGGCGTTCCTGGATCCGCAACACCGTTTCGGCAAACCCGTCGGTGAAGATGCGCGCCGCCGCGCCGATATCGGTTGTGGCAACCGCGAAAATACCGTCAAGCTGGTCATGATGAACATGATAGGGTGCTAGATCCGGCCGACTATCCTTGAGCGACATCAGGCGATCAGCCTTGCTGTCGGCGCGGACCTCTTCTGTTTGGGAAAATGGCAGGCTGACGCGGAACACGAGAAGGTCCGCGCGGTCATGACTGTGATCACGCGCCATCTCGGACACAGCCTCGATCATCCGGACGCGGCAGTCACCGTAAGTCCCGGCATAGTGGGATGTCAGCCTGTACTCGCAGTCATGTATAATGCCGTCAGTCACCAGATCCTGCAGGATTACCTCACCAAAGGCATTGTTGGCTTCCGACGTAAAAAGGCTGGCGAAATGACGCTCGACAGCGCGGCGCACGACTTCGTCAAATGACGTCCGGTCCAGCAAAGGCAAAACCCAGGCACCAATAACCGCCAGCCCCCCCAGCGCCAGCACAAGCGCCATATACAGAGGCTGCGCAAGCAAACTGGTGCTGGCGATATGCGCCTGCAACAGCACAATAACAACACCAAGACCAACCGCGATGCCGGTGATCAGGCTGGCAAACATCATTCGCCGACGCCGACGCTCGGTATATCGCGCGATCAGCGGCGCGATTTGCTGCCGCCAGCAGACGCCGAAGTTCTGTTCGGCAAGTGTCTTTTCGGTGAAAGAAATCATGCCCTTTGGTAGCGCAGGTTCAGCAAAAAAGACAAGGCCGCTGCACATCGACGCGTTGGCACATCTTCTTGGCAGAATCGCGACACAGACGTTGCATTAGATATTGCTTGTAAAGGTAAATGCGCTGAAAAATGCAACTGCTCAGGACTTAGTGTGGATTGCGATACCTGTTCGCGCGGATTGACGTTTTGTGAAAAGAAGGGATTGGAAATTCGGTCTGGATGTGGTGTTCGCTGACGCGACCTTATCGGTGACCGTAACTGATCTGCCCTATCAATGAAGTTTGTTGTTCGAATAACATTTCTGTTCAGCCTTGCCCTTCTGGGAGGCGTACCTTCTGCTGCCGCCGCGACGGCAACAACGGATGTTCATCTGCAATGCGAGGGCGAGACACGATCACGCCTTCTGGCCTTCACCGCTACTGACATCAAGACAGAGGAACGACGTAAGGCCGAACGGCGCCTTCATATCGAGATTCGCAATGGCAAGCGTGCCACCATCATCGACATGCCATCGGCCAAAGTTCTGTTCGGACCGTCACAATGCCGGGTATCGGACATGAAACTGGCCTGTGAGACAAGCGACTATGACCATCACCGCCAGATGTTCATCTCGCGCACCAGCGGCGATGCCGTGTTCGAAGGATATAGCGAAACCTCGGACGAACGATCGGCGCTGATCGTCGAGCGCTACAGCTGCGTCAAGGAAGACCGCGAGGCTGTTTTCTAGAGCCTGGCGAGCGGCTTTCTGAATATCCCCTATCCAATTCGAATAGCTTGATTCAGGCACCCCCACTCGGGTACCTCGGTGCGGGCACCATGACGGCCCGCCATTCTGATTGCTTGTCTCTTCAGCATTCCAACCATCATCCAGCGCTATTAGACATGGCCGTGACCGTGCCCTTAACAGTTCACTTTACACAAGCCTCATCTTGACTTAAATTATCGTTAGTATTTTATTTATTTACTTTGAGAAATTTAAATGGAAATGGATCGATGACAACACAGCGGGCACGGTCGGACGCCGCAAAGGCGGCGCGGCGCGCCAGGATCATCGAGGCGACGATGGCGCAACTTGACGCGCATGGTTTGCACGCCGTGTCGATGCAGGATATTGCCAATGCCTGCGGCCTGACCAAGCCGGCGCTTTATAATTACTTCCCGACCCGTGAAGAGCTTTTTCTGGCCGTCTATCGCAGTCTGCTGCGTGACTGGCTGACCGATTTCAACCGGTCGCTTGTGACGGCAGGACATCCCCTGTCCCGCGCCACCTTCAACAACCTGTTTGTTGCGTGCTTTGCCGCCCGACCATTGCTGTGCCATCTCACAAACCACCTGACGGCCACGCTGGCGCCAAGGCTGACCGCATCCACATTCGACAGCCTGAAAGCCGAGACAATGGAGCAGCTTGCCGGGTTGCGCTCACTGCTGGTGCATTACGGCTATGCCGATGCCGACAGTGCCGGCGATCTTGCCTGGGCCTATTACACCGTTCTTGTCGGTGCGGCCCAGATTGCGGACTGGCCGGTGGACGGGGCACGGATGAAGGACGGTGCCCTGCCAACGCGCGACCGCGCCGCCTTTGACGCAAACTGCCTTGCCACGCTTGCCTGCCTGAGATGATGGCCCGCCTGAGATGATGGCCCGCCTGGAATGATAATCCGGGTCGGTCAGTTTCAGGCACCGCTGTCAGGCAACGCTGATGACACCGCCCATGCCGGCAGCTTGATGTTCCATCATATGGCAGTGGAACAGCCACAGCCCCGGATTGTCGGCTATGAACACCAGATCGGCTGTCTCGCCCGGGGCCATCAGATAGGTATCGCGAAGCACATTCCGTTCCGTCTCGCCAAACTCCCGCGAATTTACCCAGAAGTGATGCCCGTGAAGATGCATGGCATGTTGCCAGCGCGTATCGTTGCGAACCCGCAGCAC
>CAJWDO010000147.1 GCA_913031555.1 uncultured Alphaproteobacteria bacterium
TCAGCCGCACGAATATCCATCACGCTATACCCTTCATAGCTGTTTCAAGCCGGTTGAGCTTTGTTCTGACTGATGTGTCGATCATCCGCGACCCGATCCGCACGACCAGACCACCGATGAGTGCCGGGTCCACCCTCATGGAGAGCGAGAGCTTGTCGCTGCCGGCAATTTTTGCCACCGCCTTTTCGACACGCGACCGGCGCTTGTCGTCAAGTTCGATGGCGGAGATGACTTCGGCCGATACCTCGCCGCGTCGGCGCGCATGCTCGGCAAGAAAGGCGGGAATGATACGGGACAGGGCGTGCAGCCGCCCATTTGTCGCCACCGTGCCGACAAAGCGGACAGTCAGCGCGTCGGCGCCGCCCTTTTCAAGAATGGCTGTCATCGCCCTGGTTTGTTCCGACCAGGATATCGCCGGTGATCCGGCAAGCATCTTCATCTCGTCATTGCCGGCCATAATGTCGGCAAGACTGATAAGATCGGCAACAACAGCATCGATTTTGCCAGCGTCCTCGGCGAGTGCGTACAACGCACCTGCATAACGGCCGGCAAGACCCTTAGCGCTAGAACTCAACGACGTGCCCTCATCAACAGGAATTTTTCACAATGGCGCAGGCTGAAACCGGCGGAAACCGACAATCATTCACACTGGATTGGTGGCTATCATACCCGTGCCGGAAAGGCAAGCGCCGAAGCCGCCTATTTCGGGCTGAAAATGACCCCCACGGCGCAATGCGGCCTAGAGAAAGCTGTAGGGGTCGATATCAACCTGCAGCCTGACGCCGGATGGCAGTGACGCTGCCTCCAGCCAGGCCGCGATGACCGCCTGAATATCGACAGTCTTGTCGGCCCTGACAAGCGCCCGGCCACGGTGACGTCCGCGCAGGAAACCAAGCGGCGCCATGCTGGGCCCGAAGATATCAACACCATGATAATGCGGACGGCTTGCATCAATCGCCTGCATCGCCGCCTGCAACCGCTGAGGATCCGGCGCCGAAAGCACCAGCGAGGCAAGCCGCGCGAAAGGCGGCATGCCTGCGATCCGCCGCGATTCCGCCTCCGCCTTCAGAAACCTGTCACGATCGCCGGAAAGCAGCGCCTCCATCACCGGGTTGGTGCTGTCCATGGTCTGCAGCAGCGCGAGCCCGGGCCGCGTGGCACGGCCGGCACGCCCGGCCACCTGTGCCAGCATCTGGAAACTCCGTTCGGCGGCGCGCAGATCACCGCCGGCCAACCCGAGATCGGCATCGACAATCCCGACCAGCGTCAGATTCGGAAAATGGTGACCCTTTGCCGCCATCTGCGTGCCGATGATGATATCCACCTCGCCATCAACAACCGAGCGGACAAAGCTTTCGGCGCTGCCGGGGGTTGTCACCGTATCACTCGAAAAGACCGCGAATCGTGCCTCGGGAAAGCGTTGCAACACCTCTTCGGCCAGACGCTCGACTCCCGGTCCACAGGCCTGCATGCTGTCCTCCTCGCCACATTCGACGCAGCCACGTTGCGGCCGCGCCTCATAGCCGCAATGGTGGCATTTCAACCGACCGGCGAGGCGGTGCATGACCATCCAGCTGTCGCAATTCGGACAGGTCACCTTATGACCGCAGGCACCACACAGCGTCAGCGGCGCATAACCGCGGCGGTTCAGGAACAGCAGTGATTGCTCGCCAGCCTCCAGCCGCGCCGTGATTGCCTCGACAAGTGGCGGCGCCAGCCAACGGCCGCGCTCCGGCGGCGTGCGCCGAAGATCAACCGCGGCAATCTCGGGAAGCTGCGCCTCGCCAACACGTTGCGGCAGGCTGATATGACGGTAGCGCGGCGGATCGCCAACCTTGCCGGCATTGACCCAGCTTTCCAGCGACGGCGTCGCGGTGGCGAGGATGGCCGGGCAGTTCTGCAGGCGGGCGCGCAATATCGCCATATCACGGGCATGATAGGTAACCTGTTCCTCCTGCTTATAGGCATGCTCGTGCTCTTCATCGACAACGATCAGCCCAAGATCGGAGAATGGCAGAAACAGCGCCGAGCGCGCGCCCACCACAACCGACGCCTCGCCAAGAGCGATGTGCCGCCAGGCGCGGCGCTTGCGGCCCGGGGCAACGTCGGAATGCCATTCCGTCGGTGGCACACCGAATCGATCCTGAAAGCGCTGCTTCCAGGCCACCGACAGCGCAATCTCCGGCAGCAGGATGAGCGCCTGACGCCCCGCCGCGACAACAGACTCGACAGCGTCGAAATAAACCTCGGTCTTGCCTGATCCGGTTACCCCGTCCAGAAGCATGGGCGTGAATCCGGCCGCAAGATTGGCGGTGATTTCCCGCATCGCGGCGGTCTGGTCGGGGGTCGGCGGCGGACCGGCGACAGAGTGCGGGCGGGGTGGTGGTGTGCTGTCACTGACAAGCAGGGTGTCAAGCCCACCGGTTTTCGCCATCGCCGTAATCACGCCGGCACTGACCCCGGCCTCGCGCTGCAGATCAGCGGCTGACAGCGCGCCGGCCACCTCAAGCACTTCGGCCACACGGCGGCGGGCGGCGGTCAGGCTTTCATCAACGGGCGGCGGGTCCGGACGGCGATAGACCTTGCGCTGTGGTGGCGGTTGCAGGGCCTGCGGCTGGCTCAGCGCCATTTTCACCACCCCGCCAATCGGCGCCATCGTCCAGCTGGCGACGCGTTCAAGGAAATCAACAAAGGTCGGCGGCAATGGCGGCAGTGGCGCCACGCCCGTCACAGGCTTCAGCGTTGTCGCCGCGATCGCGCCGTCACCCGGCCCGAGAACGATACCATTCAGCTGGCGCGGACCGAAGGGAACACTGACAATCGTGCCGCGCGGCAACGCTCCCAGACCACTATGATTGTAATCGAATGTGCGGTCGAGCGGCACCGCGACGGCGACCCGGACGGTTTGCTGGCTGCTGCCGGTTTCCGCTGTCGAGGTCACCCTTTAAACCGCCCCCATGAAACTGGACAGGTGGATTTGCCACCCGTCATGCGATACACTCCGCGCGTCAGCACGGCCGACACCAACCTACACCGGAGAGCGGATTTCTTGACATGAAAATTTTCCTCGACAGCGCCGACATCAGCGAGATCGAAGCCCATATCGCCAGCGGCTTTGTTGATGGCGTGACCACGAACCCGTCATTGATCGCCAAATCGGGTCGCAACATTCTGGAAACCATTGCCCAGATCTGTGAGATGGTCGATGGCCCGGTCAGCGCCGAGGTGGCCGCCACCGATTTCGAGACGATGCTGAAGGAAGGCAGGAAACTTGCCGCGCTGGCACCGAATGTCACCGTCAAGGTGCCGTTGACCGAGGCCGGGCTTCGCACCTGCCGGGAGCTTCGCGAGGCAGGAACACAGGTCAATGTCACGCTGTGCTTTAGTGCCGGTCAGGCACTTTTGGCGGCCAAGGCCGGTGCGACCTTCATTTCGCCCTTTGTCGGCAGGCTCGATGATATCGGACATGACGGCATGGGCCTGATCGAGGAAATCTGCACCATCTATGACCAGTACGACATGCCGACCGAGGTGCTTGTTGCCTCGGTGCGCAGCACGCAGCATGTTGTCGACGCGGCGATGCTCGGGGCCAATGTCGTCACGCTGCCGCCAAAAATCCTGACAGCACTCTACAAACATCCGCTGACCGACAAAGGTCTGGCTGCCTTCATCTCGGACTGGGACGGCACCGGACAGTCGATCCTCTAGCGGCTGTGGCGGGGCGGCAGGATATCGTGACGCACCGGCAGGCCTGGCTTGCCTGGCTGGAAACCGAGCGGCGCTATGGCGCCAACACGATTGCCGCCTATGCCGCCGATCTTGACGATTATCTTCGCCACGTTGATGCCGACGCCGCGCCTGACAGGCGGCGCTTTCGGGGCTGGCTCGCCGATATGACAGCTCGCGATCTGGCCCGCAGTACGATCGCCCGCCGGGTGTCTGCCCTGCGCGGCTTCTACAGATTCTGCGGACGCACCGGCAGGATAACGGTCAATGATCTGAGCTGGCTTCGCGCACCGCGGCCGGCCAAATCGGTTCCCAAGCCGGTGTCGGAGGACGATGCGAAGGCTCTTCTGGCGGCCATTTTCCGACGCCGGGGCGAGGACTGGACAAAACAGCGGGACTTCGCGCTGCTGATGCTTCTTTATGGCGGTGGCCTGCGTATTTCCGAGGCGGTTGGTCTGACCCGCGGTGAGGCGCCGTTTGGCGAATGGCTGCGAATTACCGGCAAAGGGGGCAAGATTCGGGACGTGCCCGTGCTTCCCGCGATCACCGGGGCGGTGGATGCCTATCTTGATTGCTGTCCGTTTGACGGTGGGCCATCAGGCCCGCTGTTTGTCAGCGCCCGCGGCAATGCCTATGGCGCGCGTGCCGCGCAGCGGCTTGTCGAGGCATTAAGGCTGGAGTTGAACCTGCCAGCATATGTCACACCGCATGCGCTTCGCCACGCCTTTGCCACGCATCTGCTTGGCAATGGCGCTGATCTCCGGGCGATTCAGGAACTTCTCGGCCATGCCAGCCTGTCGACAACACAGCGTTACACCAGTGTCGACGAGGCGCATCTGGTGCGTATGCATCGCGAAACGCATCCCCGCGCCTCCTGACGCGGGTAACTTGATGCGGGGAATTGATACCTAGATATGAATGGCGCGCCCATCGACCGCCAGCGCCGCTTCCTTGACCGCCTCGTTCAGCGTCGGATGCCCGTGGCAGGTGCGCGCGATATCCTCTGACGAGGCGCCAAAGGCCATCGCGGTGGCGCATTCATGGATGATCGTGCCGGCCTCATGACCGATGATGTGAACGCCAAGGACCCTGTCGGTCTCGGCATCGGCCAGAATTTTCACAAAGCCGTCGGCATGGCCCTGCGCCCGCGCACGGCTGTTTGCCGAGAACGGGAAGCTTCCCTTTTTATAAGCGATGCCGGCGTCTTTCAGTGCCTCTTCGCTCTTGCCAAGCGTGGCCACCTCGGGCGCCGTATAGACAATGCCGGGAACAAGATCGT
>CAJWDO010000148.1 GCA_913031555.1 uncultured Alphaproteobacteria bacterium
TGCCTGCAAGGCCGAACCAGACGCCAACCTCGAACGGAATGTCGAGGGCGCGTGAAGCCACGATACCGGTACCCGTGATCTGTGCCGTCACATAGGTGAAGGACGCAACAACAAGGATGATAACCGCACAGAAACGCGCCAGGTTTCCACCATAGCGTGTTCCGATGAAGTCAGGCACCGTGTAGCAGCCGAACTTGCGAAGATACGGCGCCAGGAGGCTTGCCACCAGGACGTAACCGCCGGTCCAGCCGACGAGGAACGCCATATAGGGATAGCCCTTTAGGTAGATGCCGCCAGCCATCGCGATGAACGAGGCACCCGACATCCAGTCGGCAGCCGTCGCCATCCCGTTGAACACGGCTGGCACCTGTCTACCGGCGACGTAATATTCATTGGACTGCATCGTCCGCGAAAGAACACCGATCAGCGCGTAGATGAGAATTGTGAAGCCAACGAACATATAGCCGATATAGCGTGGTGGCACGCCGGCCTGTTCGAGAATGGCCATGAGAATGACAAAGCCCAGGAAACCAAGTGTGTAGATTCCATAGACTCGGCCAAGATTCTGAATGAACCCGCCTTCAAGTTTCATCATGGTTTGTCCCCCTATTCCTCAGATACACCATGCTCGTCATCAAGCTTGTTCTGGCGCGAAACGAACCAAAAAATCAAGACGACGAAGGCGATCTGCGAGCCCTGGCCAGCCATGAAGTAACCGCCGGGGAATGACCCCTCGGCGCCATTCAGGGCAGAACCGAACCAGTGCACAACAAAAGAGAAGAAAGCCCAGATCGCAAGCGTGATGAACAGCAAGCGCTTGGACTTCTCCCAATGGCTGGACGAACCAGCTGCTTCGTTTGACATGGAAATTCCTCCTGTTGAAGCACCCGCCTTGCGACGAGTGACACCTTTAGCCCCGGAACCCATTGAGGAATGTCAGCTCCGAAACTTCCCCTTCCATCGCGGTTTATTGTTGTTTTTACCGCGACTTCATTCCGGAGGGATGTTAGTCAGGAGCGGAAAAATGACAACTACTTTTCTGTTTCCAAGAAAAATGCAGCTACCAGAAACGCTCAAATCGGTCCTTCGCACGCTGGGTTTCATTGGCCAGCCACCCATAGCATCCTATCGACAGCTGATTGACCACACAGCGAAAAACGCTGCCTATGTGTCTCAGGTCACGCTCTACACCTACATCAAGGCGCGCGCCGGAACGCAATATCCCAAGCTTTTCACGAATGAGGACTTCCTGACCTCTCTGCGGATCGCGCGCTGGCACATCTTCGGCGCCGCCATCGCCGACATGGCCCTGTTCGCCGCCGCGCAGTTCCACCGAAGCGGGACGCTCGACCATGACCAGAGCGCCAGCTTTGCCGGCGGCATCATGGATGAGGTGCTGACTGACTATGAACAGCAGGATGTCGAGCCGAAAGTGTTCCTCGAAATGCTGGCCGAGGGGCACCGCCGTGCCACCTTTGCCAACTGGGCCGACATCGCCGATGGCCCGGCTGCCTTTCAGGCAAGCTCGGACGCGGTATTTTACTGGGCACCCATTGCCGATGAGCTGAAGGCGCTTGATGAGGAAATCGTCCGCAATTCGATTCATCTGCGCTGGATCGGCGTTCGCCGCGACACCAAGGCGTTGCTAAGGCAAGACGCCATCCTCGCCAGCTGGACGCCACCGCACCGCGCCCGTTGATCTGCCAGCTTGATCTGCCAGCTTGATCTGCCACCGGGGCGAGGTTGTCAGACCATTCCGTGGAGCGATTTCGTCTCAAGATAATCCTCAAGGCCCATCATCCCACCCTCGCGGCCATTGCCGGATTGCTTGTAGCCACCGAAGGGGGTTCCATATTCAACACCGGCACCATTGACATGAACCGAACCGGCCCGAAGACGGGCGGCCACACGCGCGGCGCGCTTCGGATCGCCGGTCTGCATGTAGGCGGCAAGACCATAGGGCGTGTCATTGGCGATCCTGACGGCTTCGCCCTCATCCTCGAACGGGATGATGACCAGCACCGGACCGAAGATTTCCTCCCGGGCGACCCGCATGTCGTTACTGACATCGGCAAAGATCGTCGGCTTTACATACCAGCCCGTCTCGAACCCGTCCGGCTTGCCGGGACCACCTGTAAGAAGTCTGGCTCCTTCCTCGATGCCGACATGAATCATCGCCTGCACGCGGTCATACTGGATTTCATCGAACAACGGCCCGATATGGTCGCCTTCCTGCCGCGGATCACCCACCATGATGTCCTCGGCCGCCTTGCGCACAAGCTCAAGAACCTCGTCATAGCAGGACCGTTCGACCAGCAGACGGGTCGGCGCATCGCAGGACTGGCCGGTATTTGCCATGCATTCGGCGACAGAGGCAGGAACGGTGGCGGCGATATCCGCATCGGCAAAGACAAGGTTCGGCGACTTGCCTCCAAGCTCCAGCGTCACACGTTTTACCGTATCTGCCGATTCCTTCGTTACCGAGGTTCCGGCGCGGGTCGATCCGGTGAAGGACATCATCTGGATGTCGGGGTGGCGCGACATCGCCGAACCGATGGTCGGACCGTCACCATGCACAAGGTTGAAGACGCCTGCCGGATAGCCCGCCTCGTGGATGATCTCGGCATAGACCATCGCCGACAGCGGCGTATGCTCGGACGGCTTCAGGATGCAGCTACACCCTGTTGCCAGCGCCGGGATGACCTTCAGCGTGATCTGGTTGATGGGCCAGTTCCACGGCGTGATCAGACCGCAGACGCCAATCGGCTCGTGAAGCAGGATATCGCCATTGCCGAGCGGTTTGCGCTCTTCGAGATCCGCAAGAGCGTCGATGAAGCCCTGAAGATGCCCGATGGCGGCATCGGCCTGCGCGTCACGCGCAAGGCTGATCGGCGCGCCCATCTCAGTGCACATCGCCTGCGCCAGATCCTCAAAGCGCCGCCGCGAGACGTCCATCAGGCTGTTCAGCAGGTCCATACGGTCTGCCTTGCTTGCCATGGAAAAACTCTCGAAGGCGGCATTCGCAGCGGCAACGGCGAGGTTCAGATCATCTTCCGATCCCAGTGCAACGGTGCCAATCTGTTCCTGCGTGGCTGGATTCAGCACCGGCATGGTCGTTGTCGAGATCGGATCAATCCAGGCGCCGTCGATGTAGAATTTCGTCAGATTGTCCATTTGGGTCTCCTCATTCAGCGGGCCCCTGTTCTTATGGCCCTTAAGTCAGCGGGCCTTGACGATCGCTTCCTCGGTCAGTTTTCTGATCTCAGCAATAGTGGCAGGACGCGGGTTGGTGTCGGCGGCGCTGTCTTGAATGGCCTTCTCGGCAATGCGTTGCGCGCAGTCGGCAGGCACCCCGATCTCTTCAAGGCTCTTCGGGATCCCGATGTCATCAAGCATCTTTTCGACGGCCGCTATGAAGGCCTCGTTCGACGTCTCGGTCAAGCCCATCATCTGCGACATGCGAATGACCTTGGCTTTCTCTCCCGCAAGATTGAAGCGCAGCACCACCGGCAGGACGATGGCGTTGGTCAAGCCGTGCTGGGTATTGTATTCGGCGCCGACCATATGCGAGATGGCGTGCACCATGCCAAGACCCTTGAGAAAGGAGATTCCGGCAAGGCACGAGCCGACAAGCATGCCGCCGCGCGCCGCCAGGTTGGACGGGTCGCTGACCGCAATTGGCAGCCACCGCGACACCAGTGCCAGCCCTTCCAGCGCCAGGCCGTCACACAGCGGGTGGAAGCCCGGCACGAGATAGGCCTCGATGGCGTGTGTCATCGCATCGGCGCCTGTCCATGCGGTAAGGGTTTTCGGCAGGCCAAGCGTCAGTTCCGGGTCAAGAAGCGCAAGCGACGGTGACAGCTCGGGATGCCAGATGCAGAATTTCATGCCCTTCTCGACATGCGTGATCATCGCCGTGCTTTCCGTCTCGGCACCGGTGCCGGCGGTCGTCGGAATCGTTATCAACTTGGGAAAGGCCGCAGAAATCTGGGGTGTCGGCTGCTCATATTCGAAATCCCACAGGTCTATCCGGTTATTTGCTGTCAGGCAGATGGCCTTGCCACCATCCATAGCGCTGCCACCGCCGATGGCGATGATCGCATCATGGCGGCCGTCGATGAACATGCCACGCCCGGCGCTGATCTCGTCATCGCGTGGGTTTGGTGAAATTTCCGAGAAAATGCCGGCCTGCATACCGGCATTGGCAAGACAGGATGTCAGTGTTTCGATAAAGGGAAGGCCGCGACTTCCCCGGTCGGTCACGATCAACGGGCGAAAAACACCGATGGACCGGCATTGCACACCGATCTCGGCCAGCCGGCCGGGCCCATAGGCTATCGGGACGGGAAAGCTCCAATCCTGAGGTGCGAGGATGTCTTCTTCAGAATTGACCTGGATCGTCCTGTCCATAGCCCGCGATGCCCTGTCCATGAATTGTCTCCCATTGTAGTGCTTTCACGTGGTGACTTGGCAACGGCATTCCTGACCGCCCTCGACCAACAACTGGCCCCTGCCATAAAATTAGACGAAGTGACCACGCCTGTGAAAGCAAATTTCATAAGCCGTATCAGGCGGTCCAGATCGTCAAATGACGCCTTCGAGGCGTTGCCTTTAGCAGACGCGTGGGGCCTTGGCAGCAATAGAGCTTGCATTGCCCGGCGAATCCCGAATACTTTTTTACCTCACGGAGCAACGACAATCCCCGCAACAAGCCATCATCACGGCAACGCGGGAGGAGGAAAGTATGACTTTTAATATTTCAAGACGGACCGCGCTGAAAACAGCCGCTGCGGCCGGCACGCTGTCTGTCACCGGCATGCCCGCAATGGCTGCCCCAAAGCATGGCGGAACCTATCGCATAGGCATGTCTGGCGGCAACACGTCCGACACCTGGGACAGCCGCACACATTCCGACAGTTTTATGATCAACATGGGTGCCGGCTGTGTGTTTGAGACGCTGACCGAAGTATCGTC
>CAJWDO010000149.1 GCA_913031555.1 uncultured Alphaproteobacteria bacterium
TACGGCTGTCGCCGCTGAAACGCTAGGATGGACAGAGGATGACACGCAGCTTGGCCTCGTGTCTCGCGGCGATCTGGATGAGGCCCTTGCCGAGGCCGCCTTTACAGCGTCAAAAGGCGATATCACAGGCCCCGTTGAATCGGCCTTTGGTGTGCATCTGATCGCCATTGACGAGGTGGTGGCCGGCGGCGAGACCAGCCTTGCCGACGTAAGTGACACCATCCGCGGCGCTTTGCAGACCGAAGCCGCGACCGACATGATTTTCGAGAAGGCCAATATTCTGGAAGATCTGCTGGCGTCCGGCGCGACCATTGACGAGGCCATCGGGGAGGCAGGCGGCACGCTGGGGACGCTGCCGGATCTCGACCGGCGCGGCAATGACATCGACGGCGCGCCGTATGGCGCAGACGGTGCCGAACTGGCACAGGACAGCCTTGTGCTTGACACCATATGGTCGAATGAGATCGACGATCTGAGCGTCATTCAGGAAGGTGCCGACGACATGTTCTTCGTCGTCGAGGTTACGGGTGAGACCGACGCGCGCGCGCGGGACCTGTCCGAAGTCCGAAACCGGGCCATCGGTGACTGGAAACTCGTCGAGGCGATCAGGGTGGCGCGTGAAGAAGCCACCACGCTGAGCGCCGATGCGTCGGCCTTCGACGCCGCGGATGAGACCACGGACTTCCGCCGTACCGGCACCGGTCTTGATCATGAGGCCGCGCGCCTCATCGCCACCGCTGCCTTCAGCCAGGCAATCGGCGAAAGCCGGATTGTCGAGAGTGGCAGCGAGGCCATCGCCGTGCGCACCGAAACCGTCACAGCGGCGGAAGATTCCGAGCTTACCGAAACGGCACAACTGCTTCGCAACTTCACCAACAGAGCCATCCAACAGGACATTCTGGGCACGCTGTCGCGTGACCTTTCACAGACGCATGATCTGCAGATTCGCCTTGGTGGGGTGCAGCAGCTGTTGATTGGCAGCCAGTAATCATGGCGGGTGACGCCGATTTCGACCGCTTTGCCGACGGATTTGCCAGTGGCACACCGCAGCTGGTGGCGCGTGAACTCGTTGCCGACACGCAAACCCCGGTTTCCGCCTATCTTCGTCTTGCCGCCGGAAGCCGCAACACCTTCCTGCTGGAATCGGTCGAGGGTGGTGAAATCCGTGGCCGCTTCTCGATCATTGGTCTCACACCCGATCTGATCTGGCGGTGCCGTGGTACGACAGCCGAGATCAACCGCACCCCGCAGGACGGTGATGTGTTCGTCGCCGATGACCGCCCTCCCATTGAATCGCTTCGCGCGCTGATGGCCGAATCCGCGATGACCGACACCGGTACGCTGCCGCCAATGGCGGCCGGACTGTTTGGCTATTTCGGCTATGACATGATCCGACATATCGAGGCCATTCCGGATGCAAACCCGGTGGCGATCGACACGCCCGACTCGATGCTTGTCAGACCTTCACTTATCGCCATTTTCGACAGACTTCGTGACAGCATCACGCTTGTCGTTCAGGTGCGCCCGAGGGAATGGGATGAACCCGCGGCGGCCTGGAATGTTGCGCAGAGCCGGATCGCAAATGCGCTGAAGGCGCTTGACGCGCCGATGCCGGCAACCGAGGCCGGCGGCAGCCAGGCAGTGCTTCCGCAGCCACAGTCGAATGTGACCGAGAAGGGTTTCCTGTCCATGGTCGAGACGGCCAAGGATTATATCCGTGCCGGCGATATCTTTCAGGTGGTGTTATCGCAACGATTCTCGATCCCGTTCCACCTGCCGGCAATCAATCTCTACCGCAGCCTGCGCCGTCTGAACCCCTCGCCATTCCTGTTCTTCTTCGATTTCGATGATCTTGCGATTGTCGGGTCAAGCCCGGAGATTCTGGTCCGGCTTCGTGACGACGTTGTCACCATCCGGCCCATCGCCGGCACCCGCAAGCGCGGCGCGACACCCGAGGAGGATGCCGCCAATGCCGAGGATCTGATGGGCGATGTCAAGGAGCGGGCCGAGCATCTGATGCTTCTCGACCTTGGCCGGAATGATGTGGGGCGCGTGTCACGCCCTGGCACGGTTCGCGTGAAATCAAATTACGATGTCGAGTATTACAGTCATGTCATGCATATCGCCTCGCAGGTGGAGGGCGAGATCAGGCCTGATCTCGATGCTGTCGACGCGATGATCGCCGGGTTTCCCGCCGGCACCGTATCCGGCGCCCCGAAAATCCGTGCCATGCAGATCATTGACGAGCTTGAGCCCGACCGGCGCGGCGTTTATTCCGGCGCCATCGGCTATATCTCGGCGGCTGGCGACCTGGACACCTGTATCGCCCTTCGGACGGCGCTTGTCTGTAATGGCAAGCTTCATATTCAGGCCGGGGCCGGCATTGTCTATGACAGCGATCCACAGGCCGAATATGAAGAAACGCAGAACAAGGCGATGGCGCTGATCCGCGCGGCCGGCGACGCGCTGCAATTCTCGCGATAGAGCGCATGAGGCTACCCGGCGACAGTTTGCTGACAGATTTAGTTAAATTAGCTTAAGCTAGTTCGCTTTGTTGAACCTGTACCGGCGCAACTCGTCGGTCGGCTTTGTATTTTGGCTGTGTATTTGGGCCTTGTATTTGGTGCGTATGTTCAGGTTACGTTTATTCGCAGCGCTTGTCGCGATCTCGCTGTCGTCAAAAGCCGCCATTGCCGAAACAGACGGTGCCGAAATCGACCTCGGCACCTGGCGGACTCATGCCGCGATGGCCGAACAGGGCGCGGTTTGCCGTGCGTTCGCGGACCTCATGGCGATGCAAAGCCTTGTTGATGAGAAGGTTGGGCGGCTGTGGTCCGAACGGCGCGCCTATTCGGGCTCGGTGATCAAGCGCGCGGCCGAGCTGGAAGGCCGGGATGACGTCAATAACAACGCTGTCGACACGCTTCTCAACCGCTATTCCATGTGGTTGTTGAACAACCTTGCCAACCCGGCCAATGCCGAAATCCTTGACCCTGTAGCCCGCAATGCAGCCAGCGACATGATTGGCGATGTATGCGCGGGACTTTACGCGCAGGCTGATCGGGCAGTCCTGAAAAAACATCCCTCGCTTGCCGCCTGTTCGCCTGGCCAGGCGCCACTACCCAAGCTTTCTGGCGCGGCAGAGGACAAGCGTGCCGCCTGCGAAGGCGACAGCGCCATTCTTGCCGCAACCACGATCAAGCAGGCCGAGGACGCCGTTGCCGATACACTTCGCCGCCTGCAGAAGGCTCAGGCGCGGGCCGATGATCTGTCGGATGAAATTGCCATCCTGCAAATTGACAATGACCGCCTTCTTCGCGAGATCGACGCCAACAGGATTGTCAGCACCAAAGTTGATGATCTGACCGGGGACGGTGACCGTCTTCGCGGCGGAATCACCAAATTGCAGAAGGACCTTGCGGCCCGTATCGAGGCCAATGCCCGGCTTGATGCTGATATAAGCAACCTGCAAGTCCGCCATGAGGAAGCCCTCACAAAGGTCGACGACCTGATTGGCACCCTTGCCGCTGCGAGGAGCGCCATCATCGCTGCACCGACCAGCGATGACTTCGCTGACAAGATAGCCGAACTCGCCACAACCCGCGACACGTTGCGCGACATCACAGCCGAGCGTGACAGCCTGACAAGGGAATTGGCGATGGCGTCTGCAACGCTGGAGACCATGACGGGCACCATGCTGTCTTCGCAGGACAAACAACCCGCCAATAGCGATTCCGCGGTTGTCGCGCCAAACACCCTGGCGCTGCTGGACACCGACATGACGTCGACAGCAGGGCCGGAAACCGCGTCGGCAATGCCAGCGCCGGCTATCGCGCCAGACAAGACACCGGAACAGCGACTGCCAAAACAAAGACTGCCAGATCAACGACCGGTGGCCGCAACAAGTCAGGATATTGGGACGACGACACCGAAAAGCTTCGTCGCCCAGCTTGGTGCCTTCAGGTCACGCACCGGCGCGCTGACCGAGATCAGCCGGATCCAGACGGATTTCCCCGGCAAGAGCGCCCTTGCCTCGCTGACAATCACCCCTCTGCGGCGCGATGACGGCTCGTCGATTTTCCGCATCACCACCAGCAGGATGCTGGCGGAAGACGCGCAGCGTCTTTGTGGTGAGCTGTGGGACAGCATGGTCAGCTGCATGTTGCGGGCAGCCCCCTGACACCTGCATGATCAGACATCGTCATCCCCTGCTGTTAAAGAGATTTGCAGCGGCGGCGATTTTCATTAAGCTTTTTCCATATGAAATCGTGACCAAAAGGGGCGGCACGCCCGGGAAATGACTTGGATGACACAGGAACGCTGGCCTGAAGGTACACATTATGTTGAGACCGCAAACCTACCACAGGCCTTTTTTGCCAATGTTGATGCAGGTGGCGAGCGCAACCTGTTGTTCGAGAAGCGTAACGGCGCCTGGCATGGCGATAGCTGGCGCAAGGTGGCCGATGATGTCAGACGGCTTGCCGCGGTACTGGTGACATCCGGAGTTGAACAAGGCGAACGCGTGCTGGTTGCGGCCGAGAACCGCCCGGAATGGGCAATCGCCGATCTGGCAGTGATGTCCATTGGCGCCATCGTCGTGCCAGCCTACACAACCAACACCGAAGATGATCACCATTACATCATGGATCATTCAGGGGCCAGTGTTGCCATCACCTCCGGCGGCATGCTGGCCTCGCGAATAGCGCTTGCCGCCAATCGGGCATCGTCGCTTCACAGTCTGATTGTGATGGATGACAATTTCGCGGCACCTGACGGGCTGCGGCCTGAGTTGCAATTCTGGGACGCCGCCCTTGCCGGCGCGGCGCCGCTTGAGGATCTGGGTACGCGAATCAGCGCCCAGCAGCCGGATGATGTGTGCTGTTTCATCTACACCTCCGGCACTGGCGGCCGCCCCCAGGGGGGGATGCTGACACACCGGTCGATCCAAGCCAACATCAAGGCGGCGATTGAG
>CAJWDO010000150.1 GCA_913031555.1 uncultured Alphaproteobacteria bacterium
TTTCGACTGCGTGATCTGATAGCCTGCCCCAAGCTGATCCGCGCCGGGATTGAGGAAGGTCATCACGCGCGCCTTCTGATAGGCGTGAAGTTGCGACCACAGAACAGGCACAGCCGAAATGGTGAGAACAACGGATGCCAATATATAGCGCCACGGCAGACCGGCAACAAACAGCACGGTAATCGACCCCAATGCCAGCGCCAGCGCGGTGCCGAGATCCGGTTGTTCGACAACCAGCATGAAGGGAACCCCGATCATTACCAGCGGTGGCAGATATGTCAGCACCGATCGCATTCTCTCCAGCGGCTGACTGTCAAAATAGCGCGCAAGCGCCAGCAGAACGGCAATCTTGGTTGGCTCGGACGGCTGAAAGGTGAAGCCGCCAACCGTGATCCAGCGCGCCACCCCACCACCGCTACCAAGCGCCAGCAGCACGACAAGCATGATAATCGACGCCATGTAAAGCGGGTAGGCCCAGATTCGTAACAGCTTGAAATTGATGAAGGCCAGGATCAGAACCATGCTCGCCCCGACAGCACCGCGGATGGCGTGGCGGCCCGCCCAGGGGGTCCATGACCCTTCGGAGGCCGAATACAGCGCCATCGCGCCGATAGCCACCAGCACCGCGGCCACCACAAGAATATGCCAGGGAATGCGAAGGAAGGTCTGCAGGATACCAACGGTTTCCGTCTTCATCAGGCTTCTCCGTTGATTTCCAGCGCGCGCTGCAGAGCCGCGCGGGCAATCGGTGCCGCCATCGACGATCCACTGCCACCATGTTCGACAACGATGGCCACGGCATAACGTGGATTCTTGACAGGTGCGTAGCCGACAAACAGCGCGTGGTCACGCTCTTTCCACGGGCGCTCGATATTCTTGGTGATTCCGGCCTCACGCTGCTCCTTGGTGATCCGTTTTACCTGAACCGTGCCCGTCTTGCCTGACATACCACCCTGACCCGACGGCAGAGTATGCCTCCGCGCCGTGCCAAGGCTACCATTCATCACCTCGAACATCCCCTCGCGAACAATGCGAAGGGCGCTTTCCGAAATGCCAAGATCTTCGAACTCGACCTCGCCCTCAACCACCTTGAGCGAAGGCATGACAGCCTTGCTGCCGTTGGCGAGCCGCGCGGTCATAACGGCAAGTTGCATGGGGGTGACCAACACATAACCCTGGCCAATCCCGGCAACCACAGTCTCGCCCGGAGTCCAGACAACGCCGTGCGTTGCCACTTTCCATTCATGGTTCGGGATGATTCCCAATTTTTCACCCGGAATATCGATGCCGGTGACGTCACCAAGGCCCAGCTTGTTGGCCATCGCCTTGATCCGCTGGATTCCGGTCTTGAGGGCGACCTCGTAGAAGAAAACGTCACAGGAACGCTCCAACGCCCGCACAACATTCATCGACCCATGACCATCCTCGAACCAGCAATGGAAGGTCGCGTTGCCAAGATCCATGCTGCCATTGCAGAAGAAACGGGTATCTTCATTGATGATTCCGGCCTCGAGCGCCGCCAGCGCGACAATCATCTTGAAGGTCGAACCCGGCGCGTACATGCCGGCCGTCACGCGGTTCAACAACGGATCGCGCGGATGCGCGTTCAAACGCCGCCAGTCACGCGTCAGCAACCTGTCGGTGAACATGTTCGGGTCATAGGTCGGGGCCGACACCATGGTGAGGATTTCACCACTGTGAACATCCATAACGATCGCCGCCCCGGACTCAGGGGGGGTGATCTTGCCGACACGGTCACGAAGCAGCATATTTTCGCCGGACGCAAGGTGGAGCTTGAGATCGCTGTCTGTCGCGATCGCCCGCTGCACCTCCGGGCTTGCCATATCCACCTGTTCGGACTGGCCACGGCGGAGAACTTTCGTCACATGCTGTTGAAGGCCGATATCAAGAGCCAGCCTTACATCCGTGCCGGATCGTGGCTCAAAATCACGAAAAACCCGGATTGGCTGCCCACGCGCATTGACCTCCACACGTTCATTGCCAGGCTGCCCTCGCAATTCGGGCTCCAGCGCGTATTCAATCCCGATCTTGCCAGTGGCGAGATTGGGCAGATCACGAAGCGCCTTGTTCTCCTCGACCTCGCGACTGGTGATCGGCGAGACATAACCTGTCACATGACCGGTCAGCGCCCCCTGCGGATAGATCCGGCGCAGCGTCTTCTCGAAGGTGACACCGGGAAGATAGGCGGATCGCACGGCAAGCCGTGCAAGTTCACGCTGTGTCAGGCTTTCACGGATCAGGATCGGCCTGAAGGATGGCTCTTTTCGGGCCGTCTGGCGCACCCGCGCCACATCATCTTCCGTCAGGTCAACCAACTGACCAAGCTGCGCCAGCGACCGGTCAAGATCACCGGCATAAAGCGGCGTGATGTGCAGAAGATAGGATTCAGCATTACCGGCGAGAAGGCGCATCTTGCGGTCTATCAACCGACCACGACGCGGCGGCACAACCCGTAAATCAAACTGGTTGCGGTCGGAAAGGCGCTTGTAGCGGTTGTTCTGCGCCACCTGAAGTTGATAGAGGCGGCCCGACAGGAAACTTGTGACAAGAAGCATGCCGCTGCCGAGTAGCAGCGTGCGACGCCCGATGGTGCGGCGACCCTCCTTCTGCTTTGCCTTCCTGTTCACGTCGACAACCTGATCTTGTTAAAGGCAAAGTAGATAGCGCTCAGGACGACATAGCCGATAGGAAACAGGATCATCGTTACGCCAATCTGGAAGATTACCGGCGTCAGGGCCGGGATCGCGAGGTTGAGCGTACTGAAGACAACCAGCTGGAACAACACCACGCCAAACACCGTGATGCCGAACTCAACCCAGATATCGCGGAAATCGCCCTGCAGCAGCTTCTGTCGGCGCCAGTTCATGGCAAACAGCATCACGATGTAAGCCGTCGACCGTCCACCAAGAAGATCGGAAAACAGGATATCGCTCGTCAGACCAATCAGAAAACCGGTTACAAGCAGGACATATTTTTCATGATGGAGTGCAATCCAGTAGAGGAAAATCAATGACAGCATCGGCGTCGCGCCATAGAACACCGGCCACAGCGCCAGTCCACCTTCAACCATGGCAAGCACCATGCCGACAATCACGACAAGGAACTGGAACGGCCAGTCGGAATCAAGCTCGGCTTTCTGAAAAAAGCGACCCTGGCGGCTCATTGTCGCTCTCCGGAGGCATTTACGCCCTTGAATGGCCGCTCTTCCTCTGTTTCGGGCAATGGCGTGTAATAATCCTCAAGCTCAAGATCGGCCCGGTCAATGCCCTCGGTGCCACCGACAAGGATCGAGACATAACTCAGATTCCGGAGGTCAACCGCGGGCTGCACTCGCACACCGCCGTCCTGTACCAGATCGACACGGCCAACCGGCACACCGGCGGGCAGCACACCGCCATGTCCCGACGTCAGGACAAGCTCGCCGACCTTCGGTACGGCTTCATCGGGAAGAAAGCGCAGCGACAGATACGCACCATTATTGCCGACGGTGACCCCGGGCCAGGATGAAGATGACAGGATGACGGGAATTTGCGCATTGATGTCACTGACCATCAGCACCCGCGCATAGGTGGCACCAACATCGACAACAAGACCGACAAGACCATCCGCCGTCACCACCGGGTTTCCAACCTCGATGCCCTCCTCGCTGCCATTCGCGACAAGCACTGTATGAGCAAAGGCACCACCAGGCGCCGTAACCGCCCGCGCCGTCAGGGGCCGACGACGATCCGGCGATACGGCCCCGGCCACACTGCGAAGTTGACGGTTCTCACTTTCAAGGATTTCCGCGCGGCGGCGCCAGCGCTTCAGCATCGAGTTCTCGGCCTGAAGGCGGACATTCTCGGCCCGCAGCGAAGCTACGGTGCGGATGCCTTGCGCCATGGTCTCGATCCCGCGGATGGGCGCAGACACCAGATCTACGAACGGCGCGATGAAGTCACTTACCCCCATGCGGGCATGACGAAGCGCACTGAAATCAGCCTTGCCGAGAAACATCAGCGAAAAGCTGAACACGACGAGAAGCGTGTGCGCAATGCGGCGCTGCCTGATCTTAGCCTTCTCAGACGCGCGCATCGTACAATCCGCTCCCTAGGCGCCTATAAGGACGTTCCGAAGTGTCTTGAGTTCCTCGAGGCACCGACCTGTTCCAAGCGCAACGCAGGACAGAGGGTCCTCGGCAATCGAAATCGGCAACCCGGTCGCATCGCGAAGAACGCCGTCCACGTCGCGAAGCAGTGCCCCGCCACCAGTCATAACGATGCCTTTTTCGACGATATCGGCGGCAAGTTCAGGCGGCGCCTGTTCCAGCGCCATCTGATCGAGCACGTCTTCGGGTAAAGACAGATTCATGAGAGAACTCCTTGAAGGGTGGGAATCAGGGGTGAGCGCGCTGTGTCCAGGCATGGGTATCCAGGGCGCGCTGTGCTGCGAGGTGGGTCGGGAAATACTCGACGGACTCCCGCGATACCGGGCCTTCGTCGTCTTGTGTGCCGATGTAGTGGCCGGCCGCGCTGCGCAGCACCTGTAGCGGCAAACGCTTGCCGGTCCAGGCCAGCGCCGGCGCACCGCTGCGCACTGCGGTTGCAGAGGAAGATGCGGAAGGTTCAGACATGCCGTGCTCCTTGGTGGGTCGGGGAGCACGCATCCCGCAGGGGATGGGGTTCCCCTCGGGTGGTTGAGAAAAGTGCATCGTCGCCAGGCCGGCGAGCGTCCGCGGTGGGCGATGCGAAGCGGACTGGATCGGTCGACGCGGCGAACCGCGTTGCAGTCTTGAAGACCGAGACTGCCAGGGCATGCCGCTGACGACTGTCAGCAACGCATGGCGTGAGGATGGGCGCGAAGCATGGCTGCCGTCGCAGGGAAAACCGAATCGCGGACGGCCCGCTTTAGGGCAATGGCCCGCGTCACGGGACAAGGCAAAGACCAGGGCGCCGAAGGCCACACGG
>CAJWDO010000151.1 GCA_913031555.1 uncultured Alphaproteobacteria bacterium
ATCAAGCCGCCGACCCCGATTACTTGCCGCCCAGTCACGCGCCCGATAGGACCACCATGAATAAAGCACTTCGTCATCACCGAAATGATGGCGCACGGCATCCTGCCATCCGCCCTGATCAATCAGGCGCAACAGCCCGTCACGTTCGACCGGGGTGTGGCTGACCACATTATTGAGTTGTTTTGTCGACCACACATCCGCAGCAAGCGGCGCAATATTCAAGTCCCCCACAAGAATCGCACGCTTCGGTGCGGTGCTGGCAAAATGCGATGTCATCTCGGCGAGAAAATCCAGCTTGTGACCAAATTTCGGATTGGCCTCACGATCCGGCACGTCACCGCCCGCCGGCACATAGAAATTATGCACCGTAATGCCGCCAGCGACAGTTGCACAGATATGCCGGCAGTCATCACGACCCGCCCATTGCCGGTGGGTCACATCCGCCAGCGGTGCGCGGGCGATGATGGCGACACCGTTATAGCTTTTTTCGCCGCGAAAGGCGTGATGATGCCAGCCCGCTTCGACAAATGCCTCGGCTGGAAAATGTGCATCCTCTGTCTTGGTTTCCTGAAGGCACAGAACGTCGATGTCGGCATCTTCGAGGAAATCCCGAACAAGATTGATTCGCAGCCGGACCGAATTGATGTTCCATGTCGCCAGTTTCATGTCGATTTCCTTGCTTCAGATTCAGACGGAAATGTGCAAAAGAAATGCGCGGCACCGGCGGTTGTCATACACCGGCACCCTCAGTTTGGAAGAGGGTAGTCGGATTTCGCGAAGAACTTGTTTTCATAGCGGTGCCCAAAACGCATGTTCTGCAGCGTCACCGTGGTCGCCACATCGGCCGCATCACGGATCATCCAGCGGCGAAGCACGAAGGGCTGGTTGGTGAATTCCAGGGTCAGTTCGCCGGCCGCCTCACCGACATCGCGCTTCAGGGTGATCCTTGTAATGCCGTCACGGACAAGATGCGTTGTGGTGAATTCCTTTGACTGCAGCACGACCTTTTCACGGAGGATCAGTGACAGCGGGGTTTCGCTGATCGGATAGCTTGTCACCGTCTTGTCATTTGGTCTGTCGACATGCAGCCAGACCGGCGTGGTCAACAGGATCAAAGGTTCCTCAAGATCATAGATCACCTTCATCCTGTGCGGCCGGCGAAGATGCAGTTCGCCCGTTGCTGTGGTGCCGTCGGACGCCACCTGAATGAAATCAGCGCGCATTGTGCTGATGCTGTCAAACCACGCTTCGGCACGGCTGACCGGATCGGATGACGCCACCAGAGTGATCGGCATCATGATGACGACAAGCAATCCGGCAAGCAAGGGCATCCAGCGTCTGTCAATCATCGCGCCCATCTTTTACCCGTCTCCTTCGGTGACCAGAACCTCGCGTTTGCCAACATGGTTGGCGGCGCTGATGATACCGTTGCTTTCCATCTCCTCGATGATGGTGGCGGCACGATTATAACCGATCTTGAGATGTCTTTGAACAAAGCTTGTCGAAGCCTTCTGTTCACGAACGACAAGCTGCACCGCCTGATCATAGAGACTGCTGCCTTCACCAAGAAGATCGCCGGTGCCACCGCTGCCACCGATCATCGCCTCGGCCTCCTCCTCCTCGGCGACAACCTTGTCGTTATAGTCGGGCTCGCCCTGCTTGCGCAGGAAATTGGCCACCGCCTCGACCTCATTGTCGGACACGAACGGCCCATGCACCCGCATCACACGCCCGCCACCTTCCATGAACAGCATGTCACCGCGACCAAGAAGCTGTTCTGCGCCCTGTTCGCCGAGGATTGTCCGGCTGTCGATCCGCGAAGTGACCTGAAAACTGATCCGGGTTGGGAAATTGGCCTTGATGGTACCGGTGATGACGTCAACCGACGGGCGCTGCGTTGCCATGATGACATGGATGCCGGCGGCGCGCGCCATCTGCGCCAGTCGCTGCACCGCGGCCTCGATCTCCTTACCGGCGACAAGCATCAGATCGGCCACCTCGTCGATCACAACGACGATGAAGGGAAGCGGTGTCAGGTCGAGAATCTCCTCCTCGAAGACAGGCTTGCCTGTCTCGGCATCGAATCCCGTCTGCACACGCCGCGTCAGCACCTCGCCATCGGCCCGCGCTTCGGCGACACGCCTGTTATAGCCAGCGATATTGCGAACGCCGAGCTTGGCCATGTTGCGATATCGGCTTTCCATCTCCCGGACGGCCCATTTCAGCGCCGTCACCGCCTTTGACGGTTCGGTGACAACCGGACTCAGAAGATGCGGGATGCCGTCATAGACCGACAGTTCCAGCATTTTCGGGTCAACAAGGATCATCCGGCAGGTTTCCGGCGTATGGCGATACAGCAAAGACAGGATCATCGCGTTGATGCCGACGGACTTGCCCGACCCCGTGGTGCCGGCCACCAGCAAATGCGGCATTTTCGCCAGATCGACGATGACCGGCCCGCCGGCGATATCCTTGCCAAGCGCCATCGGCAGATCACCGGCATCACCCTGCCAGGCGGCATGGTCGAAAATTTCACGAAGCACCACCATCTGCCGGTCGACATTCGGCAATTCAATGCCAATCACATTCTGACCCGGCACCACCGCAACCCGCACCGAAACCGCGCTCATCGAACGGGCGATATCGTCAGCCAGCGAAATCACACGTTGCGATTTTGTCCCCGGGGCCGGCACCAGGTCATGGCGTGTCACCACCGGACCATAGCGTGATTCGGTAATCTCGCCCTTCACGCTGAAATCGCCAAGGACGTGTTCAAGCTGCGCCGCGGTTTCCTCAAGTTGCTGTTTCGACGGGCCCGAAGCCGCCTTGCCCGGAGTGGCCAGCAGTTTGCCCGGCGGCAGACGGAACTGTCCGTCACCATCAAGATCGAGCCGCCCCTGACCGGCGGCCCGGCGGCCGGATGCCGCGCCTTCGGTGGCTGCGGTAGCGGCGCCAGCCAGAAGGGTTGGTTCCTTGCGCTTGCGCGATGATTTGCGAGGTGCCTTCTTTTTTGGTGGTCTCGGGGCTTCGGGTTCGGTCAGGGTGAGAGACGGTGCCTCGGCCTCATCCGCGTCTGCCTGATCGCGGCGTGCGGCAACGCGGCGCGACACAAACCCGGCCAGTCCGCGGAAAGGTGCAGCAAGAAGACCCACCTGCCGCGGTGACAATGTCGCGCACCAGGACCACATCAACATCCCGACAATCAGATATCCGGCGCCGAGATAATGGGCGTTGGTCAGTCCGAAAAATGACTGTAGGGGCGGCAGATGAGGAAGCGTCAAGCCTGTCAGAATGATCCCGGCGGCACCACCGGCATCGCTGCCGTCGGCCCCGGACAGCCCATAAAAGGCAGCCGCCAGCAAAAGCAGGGCAACCGGCGCCAGACAAAGACGGACAATATTATGGACCATCGGCTGTTTGCGGATCATCCGATAACCCCAGGCAAGCGGCAGCACGGTCAAAAAGAAACTGGCCGTTCCAAGGCTGATGCGAAGCCCGCCGGCGATGGACGCACCAAGGGTGCCAAACCAGTTCTGAATGCCGCCGGACGAGAAGGCGCTGAAAGAGGGATCATACCGGCCCGGCGAGAACAGCATCGCGGTGAGTGCCAGCCCGACAGCAATCAGGCAGACGCCGACAAATTCCATCGCCCGGCGCCGGAGAAAGCCGATCAGCGCCGGAGACAGGATTCTGCTTTTCGCCTCAGCGTCGATCATCGCCTCCGTCTATGCCGCGCCGACGCTGTCGGCATCATGGAGTGCCGCCACCCTGGCAAGACTCTCCTCGGTGCGTTCATGGTCATGCACCAGCGCCATCCGCACATATCCCGCGCCTGGATTGATCCCGTCACTGACCTCGGCCATGAAGGCGCCCGGCATGGCCCGCACAGCCTGTTCCCGCATCAGCCGCCTGACAAACTGTCTGTCATCGGCGACTGGCAGCCATAAAAAGAAGCCGCCGGGCGGGGCCTTAACGCCAAGATGGCGCGTCGCAAGGGCAAAGCTGTGGTCATAATGTGCCCGAATTGCGGCGACATGGTCATCATCTTCATAGAGGTCGGCCGCCGCCAGAAGCAGCGGCGTCGGTACCAGTGAGCCGGTATTGGCGATTACTTTCAGATACAGCGCCATCACGCTGGCATCACCGATTATGAACCCGGCGCGAAGTCCGGCCGCGCTGGAGCGTTTCGACAGCGAGTTCAGAACCACAAGATTGCGAAGCGGATCGCCCACCGAACCATTGCCATCCTCGGCATGAAGTGATGCCGCCGCCTCGAGCGCGCCGGCCGGCGGTGCGTCACGCCAGATATCGCAGTAGCATTCATCCATCACCAGCAGAAAATCATGTTGGCGCGCCAGCTTTATTCCCGCCTTGATCTGCCCGATCGACATCACGCCACCCTGCGGGTTTGTCGGGCTGCACAGATAGACAATGCTGGTTCGGGCCAGCACCTCATCCGGCTGCGCAGCGAGATCAGGAACGAACCCGGTATCGGCATGGGCGTTGAGATAGCGGATTTCAGCGCCAGAAGCGAGCGCGCCGGCCCGCCAGGCGTGGTAGTAGGGGTTGGCGACAAGCGCCGCCGCGTTGTCCTTTGTGCCTTTGACAAGCCCGCCAATCAGGCCAAGCGGTTCGCGCGTTCCCGGCACCGGCAGCATTTGTTTTTCAAGATCAACAAGGCCGGCGGCGGCGGGCCAGCGGCGCTCGATATAGGACTCAACCGCCGCGGTGAACCGCGGGTGGCCAGTGGCTTTCGGGTAGAATTGCCAGCTCTCATTGTGCGTTGCCATGCTGCGCATCAGCAGATCGCCGGCGGCAAGCTGCGGCTCGCCAATCGACATGTCCAGAAGGCCGCGCTCCACCGGTGGCTCGATGTCGGCAAGAAGCGCGCGCATCTGCACGAACATATTGCCATCAAACAGCCTGTATTCCGGATTCAGCTTC
>CAJWDO010000152.1 GCA_913031555.1 uncultured Alphaproteobacteria bacterium
GTTCGAATTGGGAAATTTAATGTGGATTTCGAAAATTTCGAAAATCAACCTGATGTAGCATTTGTCTCATCATGTGGGGGTAATCGTCATTCAAAATCAACGATCGTATTGATCAAAATGGGAAAAATTTAAACGTAACGTTACAATTGAATCAAATTTACAAATATAGTACATTCGTTTCATAAAGATTTGAAAGTCGCTGTAGATGCAACTCAAAGAGATCATCGCCGATCACGCTGCGGACTTGTCGCCGCAATTGCGGCAGGCTGCTGATTTCATCGCCGCTAATCCGATCGAGGTGTCATTCCGCTCGATGCGTTCGATCGCCGAAAGGACCGGCCTGGCCCCGCCGACATTCAGCCGCCTTGCCAGAAGCCTCGGCTTCGACAATTACGAAGGCCTGAGAGAGGCCTGCCGGATTGCAGCCAAGGATGCCTACAGCGGATATCGCGAGAGGGCAGAGGCGCTCCGCTTAGGGCATGCAGCCGGAAGCGACGAGACCCATTTCCATGTGGCCTATGGCCAGCAATCGATGCGTAATATCAACGAGACGATGGTCAATGCGGATACTGCGACGGTTGAGCGTGTGGCCGACGCCGTGCTCGGGGCACGGCGTGTGTTCGTAAATGCGCAGATGGGCCAGCGCCATATTGGGTCATATGCTGGCTATGTATCCTCGCTTGCTTTCGACAATTGGGAGGTTCTCGGCGTCGAACCATCGAGCATCGCCAGCCAGGTGCGCAAGCTGACGAGCGAAGATGTGATGATCTGCCTGAGCGTCATGCCCTATGCCACCGGCACACTGGCACTCGCCAAGGCGGCAAAAAGCAGCGGAACCCACATCATGGCGATTACAGACACAGCTGATTCGCCGATTGCGGCACTGGCTGACGATGTTCTTTTAGCCGCAACGGCAAATCGGCACTTTTTCGCGCCCCAGCTTGGGGCGTTGTATCTGCTTGAGTCGATTATTGGACTGATGGTTGCCAAGTCTGGAGACAGCATCCAGTCTAATCTTGAAAAAACAGAATTATTCTCTACGCAAACTGGAGAATATATCGAGCGGTGACTAACGCCGTGCTCAACCAAGGGAGGGGAAACCCATGATCAAGAGACTTTTGACTTCCGCGCTAGTAGGTGCGTTTGCTCTGGCCCCGATGGCAGTGTCAGCAGACGGCCACGGATGCAAGAACGAGGTTTGGAACAAGGTAATGTCACGCGGCAAGATCGTTGTTGGCGTGAAGGCCGATTACAAGCCGTGGGGCTACCGTGACACAAGTGGCGATATCGTCGGCATGGAAATCGACATGGCCAAGGACGTTGCCGCCAAAATGGGTGTTGATATCGAGCTTGTTGCCGTTCAATCCTCGAATCGGATGCAGTTCCTCGAGCAGGGCAAGATCGACCTGATGATCGCCACAATGTCGGACCGTAAGGATCGTCGTGAGATCGTCGGAATTGTCGGCCCGAACTACTACACCTCGGGGACGAATGTGATGTCACCAAAGGCGCTTGGGCTGACAAGCTGGGAAGACCTTCGTGGCAAGCCTGTCTGCGGCAAGCAGGGCGCGTTCTACAACCAGATCGTTGAAGAGCGTTATGGCGCCAAGGTCGTCGCCTTCACAGGCAACGCCGAGGCCAAGCAGGCGCTTCGGGACAAGAAGTGCATCGCCTGGGTATATGACGACAGCTCGATCGGCTCGGACCTCAGCTCCGGCGAGTGGGACGAGTTCGAAATGCCGCTGAACTCCGAGGATGACAACCCGTGGGCGCTTGCCGTTCCTTCGAAGGAGCGCAACTGCGTCTTTGGTCGCTTCATGGCTGGTATGCAATACCAGTGGCACCAGGACGGCTCTCTGATCGAGCTCGAGAAGAAGTGGGGCATCAAGGCAACCAAATATCTCGCCGATTACAACACGCGCATGAAAGACTGGCTGGCCGACTGACGCCACCATTCACAAATGAAAGGGCCCCGCCGGCTTTGTCGGCGGGGTCATGCGTGACACCATGGATCTGATTGCCGATTTTTTCCGCGAGCTTGCTGCCGATTACCCCAGATGGAATTTCATCTGGATGTATGAGCCGTTGCAGCAGGGCAAGGTGCTGTCCGGCATCTGGATGACAATCAAGCTGTCAATCGCCTGCCTTATCCTGTCAATGATCATTGGCGTTCTCGGGGCTTTCGCGCAGGGAAGCCGCAATGTCATCCTGCGAAGCATCGTCCAGGGCTATATCCAGTTTTTCCGCAACACGCCGCCCTATGTGCAGCTGTTGTTCTTCTATTTCGCGCTTGGCCAGTTCACCCCGACCTACAGCCCCGATGGCTGGCTCGAGATGCCGATCATCTCAAATGTCGGATGGGCCATCATTTCGCTGTCCTTCTTCGCCGGTGCCTTTAATGTCGAGATTTTCCGGGCCGGCATCGAGGCGGTGCCGGAAAGCACGCGCGAGGCATCTGAATCACTCGGTTTCTCGCGCGGCCAGACTTATCGCTATGTCGTGCTGCCGCTGGCGCTGCGGGTGTCGCTGCCGGCGCTGAACAACAACCTGGTCAACCTTGTAAAGACAACCACGCAGGCCTTCGGCATCGCCGTGCCGGAACTTCTCTACCAGTCGGTGACGATCTGGAACGATTATCCGTCGGCGCTTTACCCGACCATGCTGCTGGTGTTTGTCGTCTATATCGTACTTGTCGGGTTGCTGGTGATGAGCATGAATCGCTGGGAAAGCAGCATGAGGATCCCGGGCTATGGCAGCTGACAGACAACAAAACAGGTCTGGTGGCGGGCTTGGCGGCGGGTTTCCCGGCGTGAATGCGCGCGCCAGCACCGATTTGCCGGTGATGAAGCCGTTGCGCCTGTCCGCCGCCGGACCGACCGCAACGCAGTGGCTCACCAATCTTCCCTGGTGGACGCCGATCCTGCTGATGACGCCACTGATATTGTTTCCGTTCTATGCTCAGGCGGCAGGCAAATTCACCATCGTGACAGCCTTTGCAACGCTGGTGAAATGGATCCCGTTCCTGTTCAAGTCGGGGTTCCTGTTCAACATCCTGATCTCGATGTTCGCGATGCTGTTCGGCACGCTTGCCGGTGCGGCGCTTGGCCTTGGCCAGATTTCCAAAATCACCGCCATCCGCCGGTCTGCCTGGTTCCTGACACAGCTGTTCCGCAATTCGCCGTGGCTGGTGATTCTTTTCATCGTGCTTCTGGCGCTGCCCTTCGAGGTTGTGATTTTCGGCTATATCATCTCGATCCCGGACTGGATGAAGGCGGTGTTCGGGCTGTCACTGCCGATCATGGCGAATATCTCGGAGATCGTGCGCGGTGCCGTGCAATCGGTGCCAACGGCGCAATGGGAAGCATCCGAAAGCCTTGCCTTCAGCCGTCAGCAAACACTTTGGCGGATCATCCTGCCGCAATGTTTCAAGCGGATGATCCCGCCATGGATGAACTGGTACGCCATCCTGACAATGGCAACGCCGCTCTGCTCGCTTCTCGGCGTCGAGGAGATCATCACCCTGTCGCGCCAGGCGATGGAGGCCGAGAACAATCATCCGGAACTGCTGGTTCCGTTCTATTCCTTCGCGCTCGCTCTGTTCTTTTTCTACTGCTACCCGATCGCGCGCGTGACCATTGCCCTCGAACGCAGATACGCGGTCAAACTCTAGGAGGCGCTCCATGACCGAATGGACCGAAAAAGACCCGATTGTCTCGATCCAGGATGTGCATAAATATTTTGGCGACCTGCAGGTTCTCAAGGGGGTTTCGCTGGACGTCATGAAGGGCGAGGTGGTCTGCATCATCGGCCCGTCCGGATCGGGCAAATCAACGCTGATCCGCTGCGTGAACGCGCTGAACGACATTCAGGGCGGCACCATCAAGGTGCGTGGCATCGACCTTACCGACCCTAATCTCGACATGCTGGCGCTTCGCAAGCGTGTCGGCATGGTGTTTCAGCAATATAATCTGTTCCCCCACAAGACCGCGATCGAGAACATCATGATGGCGCCGATGCTGGTGCTGAAGGAAAATGAGGACGAGGTGCGGAAGCTGGCACGCGAGCTGATGCGCAAGGTCAGGCTTGAGGACAAGGAAGACGCCTATCCCGGCGAGCTGTCGGGCGGCCAGCAACAGCGTGTCGCCATCGCACGGTCACTGGCGATGAGCCCGGATGTGATGCTGTTCGACGAGGTGACGGCGGCGCTGGACCCGGAAACGGTGAAAGAGGTTCTTGTCACCATCAAGGACCTGGCGCAGGACGGCATGACCTGCATCCTTGTCACGCATGAGATGGGTTTCGCCCGCGAGGTGGCCGACCATATCTATTTCACCGATCACGGGGTGATTGTCGAACATGGCCCGCCAAGCACCTTCTTCAGCAAGGCCAAGGACCCGCGGACAAAGGAATTCCTCAGCCAGATCCTGTAGCTGGAGAATCTAGAGAATCTCTCAGCCTATGACCGGCAGCTCCGGTGGGGCGCGGCGTGTCAGCAGTTCCGCCCCGCCAGCGCGCAAGACGATATTTTCCTCATGCACCATCATCAGCCCGTCGCCATATGACAATGACGGCTCGATGGTCAGAACCATGTTCTCGGTAAGTTCGGTCAGGTCAAAGATGGCATGCGACGGCTGTTCGGTCAGCTGCATGCCAAGCCCGTGGCCGAGCCGCCCGACATCACCGCCACTGTCATCCATTTCGGCTATCACATCGGACATGGCGACAAACAGATCGCGGCAGCTGTTGCCCGGACGCGCGGCGGCGATGCCGGCCTCGGTGGCACACCACAATATATCATAGGCCCGCCGCGCCGGATCGTCGGCCCGGCCGATGGCCCAGTTGCGGTCGAAATCACAGTAATAACCGTCCCAGACGCAGACCGTATCTAGCATCAGCACATCGC
>CAJWDO010000153.1 GCA_913031555.1 uncultured Alphaproteobacteria bacterium
TCCAGGCGGCTTTCTCTGACAAGGTCTGCATCGATGAGGCGCGTCTCTATATGGGTGAATGGGCGGCCGCCTTTGGCCGTCAGGAAGCCGTTCATTCAGGTGATTTCATGGGAATCGCGCCCACCGGCAAAACGGTTGAAATCCGCTACATGGATTTCTGGAAGGTTGTTGACGGCAAGATCGCCGACAACTGGGTGATGGTCGATTTTCCCCATGTCATGGCGCAACTCGGCGTCGATGTTTTCAATGGTGAGGGGTGGGAGGCGTTCGACCGTGGCGAACGGCCGGCACCACGCCCCGATCGCAGTGGTCAGCGGAGCTGAAAATGGCAGTACGATATCTGAAGACAGGCAAGCCGCAGCAGGAGCGTTCGGAGGATGACGCCAAGGTGCGCGCCGTCGTCGAGGCGGCGCTTGCCGAGATCGAGGCGCGTGGTGATGCGGCGGTGCGCGAGCTTGCCGAGAAGTTCGACAATTTCTCGCCGGCAAGCTACCGGCTGACGCAGGACGAGATTGATGAGCTGATCTCGCAGGTCGCGCCGCGCGACATGGATGATATCCGCTTTGCCCAGGACCAGATCCGCAAGTTTGCCGAAATCCAGCGTGGCTCGATGACGGATGTCGAAGTCGAGACAATGCCGGGTGTCATCCTCGGTCATCGCAACATCCCGGTGCAGTCTGTCGGATGCTATGTCCCTGCCGGCAAGTTCCCGATGGTGGCCTCGGCGCATATGTCGGTGCTGACCGCTTCGGTTGCCGGTGTGCCGCGCATCGTTGCCACCACTCCGCCATTTGAAGGTCAGCCGAACCCGGCGGTCATCGCGGCGATGCATCTTGGTGGGGCGCATGAAATTTACGCTCTTGGCGGCATTCAGGCTGTTGGCGCGATGGCGATTGGCACCGAGACGATAGAGCCTGTTCACATGCTTGTCGGACCGGGCAACGCCTTTGTCGCCGAGGCCAAGCGTCAGCTGTTCGGTCGTGTCGGGATCGACCTGTTTGCCGGCCCGACCGAAACCATGGTCATTGCCGATGAAACCGTTGATGCCGAAATGTGCGCCACCGACCTTCTTGGCCAGGCCGAGCATGGCTATAACTCGCCGGCCGTCCTGCTGACCAATTCCGAGGCACTGGCGAAGGACACGCTTGCCGAGATCGACCGTCTTCTTGGCATCCTGCCGACTGCCGATACGGCGTCGGTTAGCTGGCGTGACTATGGCGAGGTGATTGTCTGTGACAGCTATGACGAGATGCTCCGGGTTGCCGATGATGTCGCCTCGGAACATGTCCAGGTGATGACCGATCGCGATGACTGGTTCCTCGACAACATGACCTGCTATGGCGCGCTGTTCCTTGGCGCGCGCACAAATGTGGCGAATGGCGACAAGGTGATCGGCACCAACCATACGCTGCCGACAAGGAAGGCCGGCCGCTATACCGGCGGGCTGTGGGTTGGCAAATTCCTGAAGACGCACAGCTATCAGAAAGTGATGACGGACGAGGCGGCGGCACTGGTAGGGGAGTATGGCTCGCGGCTCTGCATGCTGGAAGGCTTTGTCGGCCATGCCGAGCAATGCAACATCCGCGTCCGTCGCTATGGTGGCAGGAACATTCCCTATGGCAAGGCGGCCGAATGATGGCACGCCACGCCGCAAACATTGCCACGCTTCGCCAGCTCCTCGCCGCCCAGTATGACTGGGATGAAGGCTCTCTGCGGCGCGCACTCGACACGGTGGTGGCGGGCGATGCCGTGTTCCGGCTGGGTCATCCCTTTGGCGATATGACAGGGCCGCAGGCCTTTCACGATCAGGCGCTGGCGCTTTTGAAGGCGGCCTGGCCGGATGTTGAACGTCGTGACTGGCTTGTCATGGCCGGCACCGACCATCATGGCGCCGACTGGGTTGGTTGTGGCGGCCATTTCATGGGCACATTTGCCGCGCCATTCCTCGATATCCCGCCGACCGGTCATCTGGCGCATATGCGCTTTCATGAATTCTACCGGCTTGAGGATGGGCGTGTGACCGGCTTTCAGGCGCTGTGGGACATCCCGGAGGTTATGATGCAGGCTGGTGCCTGGCCGATGGTGCCATCGCTGGGTCGCGAATTCTGTATTCCCGGTCCGGCCACCGGTGACGGGCTTGTCAGGCCGGAACGTGACGAAGCGGCCAGCGCGGCAAGTTGCGAGTTGATTGTCGATATGCTGACCCATATGAAGCGCCACCCGCGCGAGGGTGGTCCCGAACTGATGGAACTGCCGCGTTTCTGGCATCCACGGATGAACTGGTATGGACCTGCCGGAATCGGCACTGGGCGTGGTATTGAGGGGTTCCGGAACTGGCACCAGATCCCGTTCCTGAAGGCGATGCCGGACCGTGGCGGCAAGGTGGATCAGGTGACCTATCACTTCTTCGGCGACAATGATTATGTCGGCGTCACGGGCTGGCCGAACATGATCCAGACGATCAGTCATGATGGCTGGCTCGGCCTGCCGCCGCTTGGCACGGAAATCAGCATGCGAAGCCTTGATTTCTGGCGGCTTGAGAACGGGCTCATCCGCGAGAATTGGGTGCTTGTCGACCTTCTCCACATGTATGACCAGATTGGTGTCGATGTGTTTGCAAGGATGCGTGAATTCACCAAGGCGCGCGACATGACGACAATGCGAGGTAACGCAGCATGACCACACTCCCCACAACGCCCTCCTTTTCGCTTGCCGGGCGGCGGGCGCTTGTCACAGGCGGGTCATCCGGTATCGGTCTTGGCTGTGCGGTGGCGCTTGCCGAGGCGGGCGCGCATGTCGTCATCATGGCGCGGCGCCGGGAACAGCTTGACGAGGTGGCGGCAGCGATGACGGCGGCCGGCCATTCGGTCGAGGCGTTGGCTGGTGATATCGCGGATGTCGATTCGATGGCGGCTTCCATCGAATCGCTTCGGCCTCTCGATATTTTCGCTAACAGCGCCGGCCTTGCCCGGCATTCGCCGGTCGTGGATACCGACCCGGCTGATTTCGACGCGGTGATGAATGTGAATCTTCGTGGTGCTTATTTCGCCGCGCAGGCTGTCGCCAGGGCAATGATCGCGGATGGCCGTCCCGGATCCATAATGACCATCTCCAGTCAGATGGCGGTTGTTGGCGGCATTGACCGGGCTGTCTATTGCGGTTCCAAACACGCTGTCGAGGGGTTCACCAAGGCGATGGCCATCGAATTTGGTCCGCACCGCATTCGGGTGAACACCATCTGTCCGACCTTCATTCGCACGCCGCTGACCGAGCAGACATTTTCGCAACCGGCGCGGGTGAAATGGATCGAGGAGAAAATCAAGCTTGGCCGTGTTGGCGAGGTCGAGGACATCATGGGGGCGGTGACGTTCCTCGCCTCTGATGCCGCCGCGCTGATCACCGGCACGGCCCTGCTGGTTGACGGGGGGTGGACAGCGGATTGATGGCACGCGAGACCACGACATCACTTGACGTGGCCCGCCATGCGGGCGTCAGCCAGTCGGCCGTCAGCCGGGTATTTACGCCCGGCGCCTCTGTCTCGCGGGAAATGACCGATCGTGTTCGCGCCTCGGCGGATGAACTTGGTTACCGGCCAAATGTTCTGGCGCGCTCGATGATCACCGGGAAATCACGTCTGATCGGCCTTGTCGTCGCCTATCTCGACAATCAGTTCTATCCGGAAATCCTTGAAAAACTGTCGACCCGTCTGCAGGCCGAGGGCTATCACGTTCTGATTTTCATGGCGCAGCAGACGGCCGGCAATGTTGATTCTGTACTGCAGGAGATCCTCGATTATCAGGTTGATGGGATCGTTCTCGCATCGGTTGCCATTTCATCATCGCTTGCCGAGCGGTGCGATGCCGCGGGCATCCCGGTGGTGCTGTTCAACCGGGCGCAGCAGGACAACCGCTTCTTCACTGTCACCTCGGACAATTTCGGCGGCGGCCGGGCGCTTGCCGATTTTCTTGTCGCTGGGGGCCATCAGCGGATTGCCTACATCGCCGGATGGGAAGGCGCCTCGACACAGCGCGACCGCGAGGCCGGCTTCAGGGCCGGTCTTGCCGCGCATGGGCATGATCTGTTCGCGCGGGGCGTTGGCAATTTCCAGTCAGACATGGCGGCTGAAGCGGCGTTTGAGATGTTTTCCGGCCCAAACCGGCCGGACGCCATCTTTGTCGCCAATGATCATATGGCGTTTGCGGTGATGGATGTATTGCGCCACCGCCTTGGGTTGCGGATTCCCGAGGATGTCTCGGTGGTCGGTTTTGATGATGTTCAGCTTGCGGCATGGCCAAGTTTCGATCTGACGACAGTGCGCCAGCCATCTGGCGAGATGGTGGATGCCACTGTCGCCGCGCTGTTGGACAAGATCGAGGATGGAGATGGCGCGGCACAACGCGTGCAGGTTGACGCCAGATTGATTGTGCGCGGATCGGCACGCCGGCCGGACACGCTTTTGGCAGAATGGGAAAGGGAGTGACGTAATGAAGGGTTTCGATCCGAAATGGAAGGATTTCCCAAATTATATCCTGGGGATCACGGCCGAGATCTGGGAAGGGCGCGGTATCGCGACGCTTCATCACCTGTATGCGCCTGACATTCCCGTGCGCTCACCGGGTTCGGTTGTTGCCGGCAATGAAGGGGTGATCGCGGCGACCATGGCGACACTTGCCGAATTTCCGGATCGCCGACTTCTTGGTGAGGATGTGATCTGGTCCGGCACGCCGGAAGAGGGGATGCTGTCATCGCATCGCATCCTGTCCACTGCCACCCATGCCGGTGATGGGCTCTATGGCAACGCCACCGGTCAGAAGCTTGTTTACCGGATCGTCGCCGACTGTCATGCCATCAACAACCAGATCAATGATGAATGG
>CAJWDO010000154.1 GCA_913031555.1 uncultured Alphaproteobacteria bacterium
GCTCATGCTCATGCTCATGACCATGACCATGACCATGACCATGGGCACTCGCACGATCATGGGCATGACCATCATCACCATCCCTATCCGCACGCAAAACATCCGCTGGGACCGGAATCCGTCCGCGATCGCAAACCGGGTGGCAAGCAAGGTCATTGATGGAACCCTATCTGAAAGACCCGCAGGCGATTTATGAGGCTTCCTTCGCCATCGTCCGGGAACGGACCGTGCTTGAAGGGTTTCCTGCCGAACTCCACGACGTGGTGGTGCGCGTTGTTCATGCCTGCGGGATGCCGGATATTGTGACCGACATCGACGCCTCGGATGATTTTGTTGCCAGCGCGTCGGCGGCACTTCGTGACGGCGCGCCGTTGTTATGCGACTGCGCAATGGTTGCCAGCGGTATCACTCGTCGCTTTCTGCCGGCCGGCAATGACGTGATGGTGACGCTGAACGATGCCCGTGTGCCGGCGCTGGCCGCCGACTTGCAGACGACGCGCTCGGCGGCGGCGGTCGATCTCTGGCGTGATGATATGGCTGGTGCGGTGATTGTCATAGGGAACGCGCCGACGGCGTTGTTTCGCTGTCTTGAGGTAATCGCGGATGGCGCGCCGCGACCGGCCGCCATCATCGGATGTCCGGTCGGCTTTGTTGGTGCCGCTGAAAGCAAAAAGGCGCTGGTGATGAATGACGCCGCCGTGCCCTGTTTCGCCATTCAGGGAACACGTGGTGGCTCGGCGATGGCATCTTCAGTGGTGAACGCGCTGGCGCTGTCATGCACGGGTCACACCCGGTGATGTCGCGCCCTGTTGTCATCGGCGTTGATGAAAGTGGGGTGACAGCACTTCCCGCCAGCCTGCGCGACCGCCTTGCCGGAATGGATATCATTATCGCGGCACCACGATTTCATGATGGTCTTCCAGGTGGCCCTGATATTCTGGATTGGCCAACACCATTTTCAAGTATTTTCAACATTATAAATAACAATTCTAAGAAATCACTTGCGCTTTTGACGACAGGTGATCCGATGTGGTTTGGTGCCGGTGCCAGCCTTGTGTCCGAACTGGGACCGGAGGGATTCGAGGTGATCCCGGCGGTATCCGGCATGCAGATGGCAGCGGCGCGCCTCGGCTGGCCGCTGGCTGGCTGCGAGGTGGTGTCGGTCCATGGCCGGCCCGCCAACAGCCTGATCAGCCATTTGCATCCGCGGGCGCGGCTGCTGGTCATCGCGCAGGATGGCGCCAGCCCGGCACAACTGGCGGAACTGCTAACCAAACACGGCTATGGGGATGCGATGCTGCATGTTCTGGCGCATCTTGGCGGCGAGGCGGAATCGCGGATTGATGGCAGGGCCGAAAGCTGGACGCATAGCCGTGTGCCGGACTTCCATATCATCGGCATTGCCTGTCCTGATGCTGTGGCGGCGACTCCCGGTCATGCCGCGCCGGATGCCACTTTCGAGACCGATGGCAAGCTGACCAAACGCGATGCACGGGCCAGCGCGCTGGCCAAGTTGGCTCCGTTTCCGGGCGCGGTTTTGTGGGATGTCGGCACTGGGTCGGGAGCCATTGCCATTGATTTTCTGCGCAGTGCCAGATTCGGACGTGCCTTTGCCATCGACCGTAGCGAGGCGCAGCTGGGCCGCGCCACCGCCAATGCCGCACGGCATGGTGTCACCGGGCTGGTACCGGTGGCGGGCGATGTCGGTGACGTTCTTGCCGGCGATATCGGGGCGGGGCTTCCCCGACCCGATGCGGTGTTTATTGGCGGTGGTCTGGCGCAGCCGGTGATCGAGGCGGCGCAGGCGGCGCTTCGCCCTGGCGGTGTTCTGGTGGCGCATGCGGTAACAATCGAGAGTGAGACAGGTCTCATCGCGGCCTGGCAGCAATCCGGCGGCGATCTGACAAGGCTGTCGGTTCAGCATGCCGACCCGGTTGGCGGGTTTCATGGCTGGCGGCCGTTGATGCCGGTCACGCAATGGTGCTGGCACAAGAAGGTGGATGGGGCATGAACAAGGGCCATCTGATTGGCGTAGGTACCGGCCCCGGTGATCCGCAACTGGTTACGCGCCGGGCATGGGCGCTGGTGGAGAATGCTGGGGTGATTGCCTATCCGACACCTGACACGGGCAGCTCTTTCGCGCGTTCGATCGTGGCCGAGGCAATTTCCAGCGACGCCATCGAAATTCCGATGATTGTGCCGATGCGCCCGGGACGCGCGCCGGCGCAGTCAATTTATGATGAAGCCGCGGCGGCGATTGGCGAACATCTGGCGGTGGGGCGCGACGTCGTCGTGCTGTGTGAGGGGGACCCGCTATTCTATGGGTCCTTCATGTATCTTCTTGTCAGGCTGAAAGAATCCTTTCCTGTTGAGATTGTCCCGGGGGTAACCAGTCTGTCCGCCTGCGCTGCGGCGCAGGCCCGTCCCCTGGTCGCCCGAAGCGATGTTCTGAGCGTTCTTCCCGGGACAATGGATGATGATGCGCTGACCGTGGCGATCGAGGCTGCCGATGCGGTGGCGATCATGAAGGTTGGTCGGCATATGCCGCGTTTGCGGGCGCTTCTTCGCCGCCTTGGTCTGGCTGAAACGGCCCTCTATACGAGCCACGCCTCGCTGCCGCATGAACGGGCGCTAACGCTGGCCGACGCGCCTGATGAAGCCCCCTATTTCTCGATGATTCTGATCTATAAGGGAGATGATCCATGGATCAGTTGAACGCGCCTGCCACGGCACGGCCGGTCATTCTGTGCCTGTCAAAGGCAGGACTCGAACTTGCCGGCAGGTTGGCCAGGGCGCTTGATGCCGATATCCATGGCCATGCGGTGCGCTGTCCGGATGCGCCGCATCATTTTGGCAAGGCGCGCGCGCATATCGCCGATCTTTTCTGCAGTGGTCGGCCGATCATCGGTATCTGCGCGGCCGGCATCCTGATCCGTGCCGTGGCGCCGCACCTGAAACATAAAGGCACAGACGCGCCGGTGATCTCGGTGGCGGAATCTGGCCGGTTTGTTGTTCCCCTCATCGGTGGGCATCACGGTGCGATCACATTGGCGCGTCAGGTTTCGGAAGGTCTTGATGCTGATCTGGCGCTGACAACGGCCGGTGATGGAAGGTGGCAATTGTCGCTTGATGAACCGCCACAGGGCTGGCGGTTGGCGAATGCAGCTGCGGCGCAGAGTGTGATGCCGCAATTGCTGGCTGGTGATGGCGCGTTTATCGATGGTGATTGCCTTGACGGGTTGAAGGACTGGTTCGAACATGTGCCGCGCGGCAGCGCCGTGTCGCTGACGGTGACCCGTCGCCAGCAGACACCGGCGGAAAATGAACTTGTCTATTGTCCGCGGGATGTGATGCTTGGCGTTGGATGTGCGCGCGGCTGTCCTGCCGATGAGCTGGTCGAACTGGTGATGCAGGAGTTGGCTAAGGCCGATATCAATGCAGCCGCCATTGCCGGCATCTTCAGCGTCGATCTGAAGGCTGATGAGCCGGCGCTGCTGACGCTGGCGTCGATTCTGGCCGTACCGCTGAGGGTGTTTGACCGCGAGGTGCTGGCCGCGCAGGCACCGCGTCTTCACAACCCGTCAGATGCCGTTATGGACGAGATCGGCATCCCCGGAGTGGCCGAGGCGGCGGCACTTGCCGCGGCTGGCGATGCCGGTGTGCTGATCCATCCAAAAGCGAAATCCGGGCAGGCCACGATGGCGCTGGCATTGGCGCCGGCGCGCTGCGATCCATCACAACTCCCCGGGCGCAAACCCGGCCGGGTAATGCTTGTCGGCATCGGTCCCGGTCAGTCGGCATGGCGCACGCCAGAGGCATCACAAATGGTGCTCGGCGCCGATGAGCTTGTTGGCTATGATCTGTATATTGACCTTCTCGGTGCCATCGCGGCCCATATCCCGCGCCGTGACTTCAAGCTTGGTGAGGAGGAGGCGCGCTGTCGCTACGCGCTGGAGGCGGCGGCCACCGGCAAGGATGTGGCCATCATCTGTTCCGGTGATGCCGGTATCTATGCCATGGGCGCGCTTGTGTATGAACTTCTCGACCGGTCTGAAGATCAGGGGGGCGTGTCCGACCCGGCCCGCCGCGTCAGCGTTGTCAGTGCGCCGGGAATTTCCGCATTGCAGGCGGCGGCGGCGCGTTCCGGGGCCATTCTGGGACATGATTTCTGCGCCATCTCGCTTTCCGACCTGCTGACGCCGTGGGAGCAGATCGAAAAGCGGGTCCATGCCGCCGGTGCCGGTGATTTCGTCATTGCCTTCTACAACCCTGTCTCGCAGCGACGCCGAACGCAACTGGCGACGGCGCGTGACATTCTGATGACGTATCGTGGCGGCGATGTGCCGGTCATTCTGGCTTCCAACCTCGGTCGTCCGGACGAGGCCATTCTCCACCGCACGCTGGCCAGCCTCGATATCGACGAGGTTGATATGCTGACAACTGTGATGGTGGGGGCCAGCACTTCACGCCAGCTTGATCTTGGCCGTGGCAACGCCGTCTATACGCCGCGTGGCTATGCCAGGCATCTTGATGCGGACGATCCAGCAGTGGAGGAATCGTCATGACGGTCTTTTTCATTGGTGCCGGGCCGGGCGATCCGGAACTCATCACCGTTCGGGGGCTGCGTCTGATTGAACGCTGTCCGCTATGTCTTTATGCGGGGTCGCTTGTGCCCGAGGCGGTTGTCGCTTCGGCGCCGGATGATGCACGGGTGATCGATACCGCGTCCCTGACGCTGGATGACATCATTGATGAGATGCAGAAGGCGCATGAGGCCGGCCAGGATGTGGCCCGTGTGCATTCTGGTGATCCGTCGCTCTATGGTGCGATTGCCGAGCAGATCAGGCGGC
>CAJWDO010000155.1 GCA_913031555.1 uncultured Alphaproteobacteria bacterium
GGTCTGGTATTTCGCCTTCCATTCGGCGTAGTCCATGCCATAGACGGTGGCGCGCGCCGCCTTTTCATCCATCTCTATCTCGCGTTCACTGGCAGCCTCGCGATACCAGCGCGACATGCAGTTCCGGCAAAAACCGGCCAGGTTCATCATATCGATATTCTGAACGTCGGTGCGTTCCTGAAGATGCGCGACAAGGCGCCGGTAGGCGGCGGCTTCGAGTTCGGTTTGTGTTGAATTGTCCATGGAAACTCCACTGGTCGCAAAGCTGGTGGCGCGGCTCACAGGCCTACGCTTCGGATCGACCGGACTTTATCCAAGTCACGCTGCATAGGCAACTGCCTTGCAGGTGGTTGATCCGGGGATTCCGGCGCGTCATTCCGACAGGTGATTCGGACACCAAGTATAAAGATCATAAGAAAATTATGATGTGGCTAAATTTATTCAGGAACTTTATAAATGACGAAATTTCCGAGGCCTCTCATGTCAGACAGCAAGATCACGCTGGATATCACCAACAGTGCGGCAAAATTCGACCGCATCCGGCGAGCGCACCAGTCCGAGGTGGCCGAAGATTATGTCGAGATGATCTATGATCTGATTGCCGAGACCGGCGAGGCGCGCACCGTTGATCTGGCGGCGCGATTCGGCGTCACCAGCCCGACGGTCAACGCCATCATTCAGCGGTTGCAGCGCGAGGATCTTGTCGAGACACGTCCCTACCGGTCGATTTTTCTGACCGAGGCCGGTCGGGCGCTGGCCGAGGCAAGCCGCGTGCGACATCAGATTGTACGCGATTTCCTGATCACCATCGGGGTTCCTGTCGCCATTGCCGAAGAGGATGCCGAAGGTGTCGAACATCATGTCAGCAAGGAAACGCTGGCGGTATTTGCCAGAATTACCGAGCAGGGCCGCCTTTAGTCCGCTTCGACACCCTGGTGAAGATACAGGCGGCGTGTGCGATTGTGGCTGATGTTTGCTGTCGAGATCAGTGGCGGTGGCACCGTGGTCCAGCTGACGCCAGCCAGTGTCGGCGGGGTCATTTCATCACCAAGCACAATCAACCGGCGGCCGGACTTGGGTGAACCGGACTTTGATGGGTCGACCCGGTGTGAATTCGAATCGCGTGAATTCGAATCGCGTGAGTTGGGATCGTGTGAATTTGGATCCCGTGACCAGGCAAGGTTGCGCTCGAAATGATTGCTTGGCACGCCGTCCTCATCATGCACCAGAACCTCGATTTCGGTGCCGTGGAAATGCCAGCTCAGCAATGCCGCCGCCGCGCGCCGATCGGCGATAATCATCGTCGCGTCATGGCGGGCCAGAGCGGTCGCGCTGTCGATGGCAAGCTGGTGCCACCCGCGCTGCCGGCGAAGTGGGTCGGAGTCCGGCGTCAGCGGACCCAGCGATCCGGCCAGGGTGATCGCCAGAATGACGAATGACAACGCGGCATTGATCGCCAGCGCGCCCGTGCCAAACCAAGTCCGCGTCGGTGAAGATGTGCCGGTAGGTCTTCCCGCAGGTCTTCCGGCAAGCCATCCTGCCAGCCACACCGTCAGCGCCGGCATCGCCGCCAACGCCCAGTTGGCATTGGCCTCGCTGAGATAGGCCTGGATCATGATGATGGCGATCACGGGCAGTGACAGCCACAGCAACAATCTTGTCGCTGGATCGCGCCCACCTTTCAAAATCCCGAACATCAGCGCGAAGACTAGCGGGCCGGCGGTGGCGAACTGCGCGCCAAGAAAGCGCAGACTGTTCAGCGGGTCATGGCTCTGCCGGTCCAGATTGGCGTTGTCGCCAAGATGCCGGACGGTGGTGAAATCATTCATCAGATTCCATAGCAGGTTCGGGCTGGCCGCGAATCCCATCGCGACGGCGAAGATCAGAATCGATGACAGGGTGACATTTGTGCCGCCCCGCAGCCGTTCAAACCCCCAGAACAGGCCAATCCCGACAAGGCCGTATATGGCGGCATACTTGCCAAGCAGCGCGATGCCGAAAGCGGCGCCGGCAAACGCCATGGCCCGATTCATGGTGATGCGGCCTGTCACGCCCCCGATCAGCGCCAGAAGGCCAAGCGACCAGAACAGCAGCAAAGGGGTGTCGGTCGACATCACGAAACCGCCAAGTGCCACCGCCGGCAGGAAGGTCCAGAGAAGCGCCGCCCAGCGTCCGGCATTGCCACCGCCATACCAGAAAGCGGCGCGCCACAATACCAGTGCCGTCAGAAGATGAAGCCAAGGCGCGGGCAGCCTGACAGCCCAGACATGATGGCCAAAAAGCAGGTGCGAGACACCGATGATCCAGCTTGTCAGTGGCGGTTTCGTGTAATAGCCGAAATCAAACGTGGTACTCCACAACCAGTACTGCGCCTCATCGACACCAAGTTCCAGCGGGCTGATGACAATGGCAAGGCTTCGCAGCGCTGCCGCCGCCATTATCAGGCCGAGAACCAGCCTGTCAGGCGCTGTCCAGCCGGCGGGCGCGGCGGAATCAGATGTGGCGTTGACCGCCGGCATTGGCTATCCTTGGAGTTGTGTTTCACTTGGCGGTTTTCTGCCGGGACTATAGCCCGGCGAACTTGAGAAAGAAACCGATGGACATGCCCAGCAGCGAAGCGGAATTTGAGCCAGCCAACATGGCGCAATGGACTGCTATGGTCGGGCGAATCCTGAAAGGCGCAACGCCTGACAGCCTTGACCGTGTCGATGAGGATGGTCTTGTCACGCACGCCTTGTACCCGGTTGTCGATGACGCGGCACCAATCCCGCGGCAGCTTCCCGTCGCCTCGAAGGCCCGGCTTGCCGAAGGCTGGCAGGTTGTACAGACCGTTACCCCGGATATGGGCAATGCCGAGGTTCTGGACGCGCTGGCAAGCGGTGCCACCGGCCTTTTCCTGACGACAGGCGATATCGCGGTGCTGGAGGCACAGCTGGCGGGTGTCATCCTGCCGGCGGTCGGTATCAGCCTTGATGGCGCGGCGGCGACAGCCACACATCATCGGCATTTGGTGATGCTTGCCGGGACCGAGGCTGCGACCACCCAGATTGATCTGGGACTTGATCCTGTGGACGGTTTACAGGATGGCATGGCGCTTCACGCCACCGCGCCGGCATCGCACCGGCTGTTCCGAAGTGATGGCTGGCGCTGGCACAACCGGGGTTTGAGCGCGGCGCAGGAAATTGGGCTGGTGGTGGCCGGCTGTGCGGCGGTCCTTCGCGGGGCTGGCGCGGATATGGCGGCTGTGGCGGCGCGGATTTCGGCCCGTATCGCTCTGCCAGCCGACATGTTTGCCGGGATCATCATCTGCCGGGCGACAAGGCGAGTCTGGGACGGGCTTCTCGCCGGGTGCGGGATCAACCCTGTGCCGCTGCCGATCAATGGCCATGCCTCGCTGCGGATGATGTCGGCGCTGGATGCGGAAGTGAACATGCTGCGAATGACGACGGCGCTCCTCGGCGGCGCGATTGGCGGTGCCGATGCGATGACCGGCTTCGGGCATGATGTGCTGACAGGCGAGAGCGCCGGTGCGCGCCGCATTGCCAGGCTTGCCCAGGTGATGATGATGGCGGAATCGCACCTTCAGGCCAGCCTCGACCCTGCTGCCGGCGCGCCCTTTATCGAATCCCGTACCGACGCGTTGGCCGCGGCGGGCTGGCGCTGTTTCCAGCAGATTGAACAGGCCGGTGGGCTGGCCGCGGCCCACAAGGCCGGGCTGATCGCCAGCTGGGCCGATGATGCCGTGATGGCGCGTGAGGCCCGGATTCGCAGCGGTGACAGCGATCTTCTTGGCGTGACATTGCAGCCGCGAAGCGAGACTGTGCCTGAGGTGTTGCCGGAATTCGCCGAGGTTCGGCGTCCGGCCATGCTGATTGAGGATATCCGGTGTGCCGCCGCCGCCAATTCACCGCGGATTCTGATCCTGCGCGGTGAAGGCGCCACTGGCGAAGATACCATCCGCAGCTATCTGGCGATGGCCGGGCTTGGTGCCGTGGCCCTGCCGGAAGGTGATGCGGGGATTGATACAGCGCGTCCCGACTGGGTTATCGGCTGCGGCGTTGACACGCCGCCCACCGGCATTCCCGATGCGCGGTTCCTGCGCGGCGATGATCTGCTGCAGGCTGATGACAGGTTGGCACCCCTTGCCGAGATGGCCGGTGCAGGTTCGACGAACAACAAGGCGGACGCAAGATGAGCTTTCCCGATTTCACCGCATTACCGCTGCCACCATCCCGCGCGTCGGCCAGGATTGATGATCTTCCGGCGGCGATGCCAACCGATGAGGGGATCGACATCCTGCCGTTGGCCTCGCCCGATCCGGCGGCGCAGGCCGTTGCCGCGGCGGCGCTTCCCGGCATCGCGCCCTTCATGCGCGGCCCCCATGCCACGATGTATGCCAGCAGGCCCTGGACGATCCGGCAATATGCTGGATTCTCGACGGCCGAGGAGTCAAACGCCTTCTACCGGCGCAATCTGGCGGCAGGGCAGATGGGTCTGTCGGTGGCCTTCGACCTGCCGACGCATCGTGGATATGATTCGGACAATCCGCTGGTCGCCGATGATGTCGGAATGGCTGGTGTGGCCATTGATTCCGTCGCTGATATGGCGCTGCTGTTCCGGGACATTCCGCTGGACCGGATGTCGGTCTCGATGACGATGAATGGCGCGGTGATGCCAGTACTGGCCATGTTCATCGTCGCCGCCGAGGAGCAGGGAGTCGCGCCTGCGGCATTGGCAGGCACGATCCAGAACGATGTTCTGAAGGAATTCATGGTTCACAACACCTATATCT
>CAJWDO010000156.1 GCA_913031555.1 uncultured Alphaproteobacteria bacterium
GGCCTGAACGCCTTTGCCATTGGCATGCGTGAGGTCAATCCGGACGCCGAGATTATGGTCATCTGGGCTAATACCTGGGCCGATCCGGTCAAGGAAGCCGACGCGGCGAAGGTTCTTGTTGCGCAGGGCGCCGATGTGATGGCACAGCATACCGACACCCCGGCGATGCTGCAGACTGCTGAAAAGGCCGGCATACACGGCTTTGGTCAAGCAAGTGACATGAAGGCGTTTGCACCGAACGCGCAGCTGTTCTCGTCGGTCAATAATTGGGCGCCTTATTATATCGAAAAGATCCAGCAGGTAATTGATGGTACCTGGTCGACAGGTGACGGTCCGAACCACTGGGCAGGCAACACCTGGAAGGGCATTGCCGATGACTATCTGGTCCTGAGTCCGTTCGAGAACATGCCTGCCAACATCAAGGCCGCCGCCGAGAAGGCCGCTGCCAAGGTCGAGGGTGGTCACAATATCTTTACCGGCCCGATCAAGGACAATAAGGGCAATGTGGTTGTGAAGGCCGGCGAGTCGCTGAATGATGGCACTCTGTGGAGCGACATCTTTTTCTATGCCGAAGGTATTCAGGGCGAAATGCCAGGCTGATCCTGCCGCACTGAAACAAATCCGGGGAGGGCATCGCCTTGGCGGTGCCCTTCTGCTATTCAGACGAGACCAATCAGGCCGCGACGGTTGGTCGGTGCCGGGCTGAAACCCAATTCCGACATGTGTCGCCGTAGATTCGATAGGTAACTGATCAATGACAAGACCCACTATTTTCGTTACACGCCGCTGGCCGCAGGCCGCCGAAGAGGCGCTGAGTGCGCATTTTGACGTAACCTTCAACAAGGATGATGTGCCGCTTTCACACGGCGCGCTGGCTGAGGGGTTTGCCACACACGACATCGCCGCGCCGACAGTGTCCGACAGGATTGATGCCGCTGTCGTCAATGCCGGTGCCGCCGGGCGCTGCCGGATGATCACGAATTACGGCGTCGGGGTGAATCATATCGACCTTGCCGCGGCGGCGGTGCATGGCATGCCTGTCTCGAACACGCCCGGTGTGCTGACCGATGCCACCGCCGATCTGGCGCTGACGCTGATGTTGATGCTGTGCCGTCGCGCTGGCGAGGGTGAGCGCGAGGTTCGGGCCGGCGCGTGGACCGGTTGGCGGCCGACGCACCTTGTCGGCCAGGCGATGACCGGCAAGCGCCTCGGTATTATCGGCATGGGCCGGATCGGGCGGGCCGTCGCGCATCGGGCGCATTTCGGTTTCGGCATGGAGGTTGGCTTCTATAATCGCTCACCGGTTGATGACGCTGGCGGTGTGAATGGCACCCAATATGCCAGCGTGGCCGCGCTGTGCGGTGCGAGTGATTTCGTCAGCCTGCATTGCGCGGCGACGCCGGACACGTTCCAGATCCTCGATGAAACGGCGCTTGGCGCGATGTCACCTGATACCTATGTCATCAACACCGCGCGCGGCGATGTCGTCGATGAGGCGGCACTTGTCGCGGCGCTGGAAAGTGGTTCCATTGCCGGCGCCGGCCTTGACGTCTATCAGGGCGAACCGGCGATCAACCCCGGCATCATGGCCGCGCCGAATACGGTACTGCTGCCACATCTTGGGTCGGCAACGCGGGAGGCGCGTGTCGCCATGGGGATGAAGGTTGTGGCGAATGCCCGTGCCTTTGCCGCCGGTGAAACGCTTCCCGATCCGGTTGGATGATGCCGGTGCCGGTGGCGGCATGGGGTGATCAGGCGCGTGATGCTTTTGACGCCGCGTTGGCGGCCGGGCATCCCGGCGCAGTCACGCTTGCCGCGATGCGGCAGCTGGACAGTCCGCCAACCGCCATCATCGCCTTTGGCAAGGCGGCTGCCAGCATGGCCAAGGCGGTTCGCGATGCCGGATGCAATGCCCCGGGAATTGTTGTTACCACTGATGAAAGCTATGCCGATATCGACGGCATGACGTCCTTCGCCAGCGCGCATCCGGTGCCGGATGACCGCGGCCTTGCAGCCAGTGCCGCGGTAAGCGCCATGGTGGCACAGCTTGGCGCGGATGATCATCTTTTGCTGTTGATCAGCGGTGGTGGCTCGGCATTGTTGCCGGCGCCGGCCGATGGTGTGAGCCTTGATGACAAAAAGGCGCTGAACGAGGCGCTTCTCGCCAGCGGCCTCGATATCCATGACATGAACGCTGTGCGCCGCCTGTTTTCGGCGCTGAAAGGCGGGCGACTGGCGCGTTTGGCTGCGCCGGCGCGGATCACCCAGTTCCTGCTGTCCGACGTGCCTGGTGACAGGTTTGAATCCATCGCCAGCGGTCCGGCCATCGCCGACCCGGTGCCGCTTGCGGACACGCTCGAACTGATCCGCGTCAACAATCTGGACAGGCTCGATTTCGTAACGGCGCATCTGGCGCGGATCGAGGATGGAAGCGCCGATCTGCCAGTCAGGCCCGGCGATCCGGTGATCGTGAATGTCACCTCGCATCTGTTGGCCAGCAATGATCTGTGCCGCGCGGCCGCTCGCACCACGCTGGCTGGTGACATGCAGGGGGTGCGGGAAATTGACCTGCCGCCACTGACCGGTGAGGCGGCCGAGTGCGCAAGATTGCTGGCGCATCGGCTTGTCGCCGCCGGTGGCGACAGCAGCGTCTGGGGCGTGACCGGCGGCGAGACCACGGTGCAGCTTGGGACCGGTGATGGTGTCGGGTTGGGCGGGCGCGCGCAGGAGATGGGTGTTGCCTTTGCCAGCGCCATGCATGAGCTTGCCCCGAACCGCCGCTGGGCGGCGCTGATTGCCGGTACCGACGGGCGCGACGGGCCGACCGACGCGGCGGGCGCGCTGATCACTTCTGAACATGAATTCGATATCAAGGCGGCGCTGGCGGCGCTGGCGGCGCATGACAGTCACCCGTTTCTTGACAACTGCAAGGCATTGCTGCGGGTTGCGCCAACGGGTACCAATCTTGGGGATATGGCCATTTTCATTGTCGGCGAGGAGGTCTGAATGAAAAATCGTGATCTGGAATATTGGGGCCGCCGCGCCGCCGAATGGTCGGTTGATTATCTTGAAACGCTTGGTGAAAGGCCGGTGCGCCCGCAGACTCGCCCGGGTGATGTTATGGCAAGCCTGCCAGCCGCGCCGCCACAACAGGCGGAGTCGGTCGAGGATGTCTTTGCCGATTTCGAATCGCTTGTCGTGCCGCATGTCACGAACTGGCAGCATCCGCGTTTCCTTGCCTATTTCCCGGCGAACAGCAGCCCGCCCTCGATCCTTGCCGAATGGCTGACAGCGACGATGGCGGCAAATTCCATGTTGTGGCAGACCTCGCCGGCCGGTACCGAGATGGAGATTCATGTCCTCGACTGGCTGCGCCAGATGACCGGTATCGGTGAGGGATGGTACGGCATTATCCAGACCGGCGCCGGGATGGCGACCTTGTCTGCCATTCTGACGGCGCGCGAAAAGGCGCTCGACTGGGCTGGCAAGGAAACAGGCCTGTCAGGCCAACCTGTGTTGCGGGTCTATGCGACCGACCAGTCGCATTCCTCGGTTGAAAAGGCGGTCTTCCTGTCGGGCATAGGGCGTGACAACCTTGTCGCCGTGGCGACCGATGATGATGGCGCCATGGACCCGGAGGCGCTGCGTGCTGCCATTGCCGCCGACCGCGCGGTGGGTTATGTGCCCTGCGCGCTGTGTTGTGTGGTTGGCGGTACCGGCGTTGGTGCCAGTGACAGGCTTGAAACGGTTCTGCCGATCGCCAGGGAAGAGGGGCTGTTTTCGCATGTTGACGCTGCCTGGGCCGGTTCGGCGCTGATCTGTCCGGAATTCCGGCATATCGCGCGTGGTGTGGAACTGGCGGATTCGGTGGTCATGAATCCGCATAAATGGTTGATGACAAATTTCGACTGCTCGGCGCATTTCGTCAAATCGGTCGAGGATTTCCAGAAGACGATGTCGATCACGCCGGCCTATCTCGTCACGCAGGATGCCGAGGGGATCACCGATTATTCACAATTGACGCTGGAGCTTGGACGTCGCTTTCGGGCGCTGAAACTGTGGTTCGTGATCCGCTGCTATGGTGTGGCCGGACTGCAGGAGATCATCCGCAATCACGTCGCCTGGACCGATAATCTGGCGGCGCGGATTGGCGCCACACCGGGTTTCGAGATCACCAGCACGCCGCAACTGGGGCTGTTCAGCTTCAGATTACGGCCAGACGGTATGAAAGACGAGGCGGCGCTTCAATCCCTGAATGCAAGACTTGTCGACGCGGTGAATGGCGAAGGCACGCTCTATCTCACGCAGACGATGCATCGCGGCACCTATGTGATCCGCATCAGCGTTGGCGCCACGTCCACCACGGCGGCGGATATCGACATTGTCTATGACCGGATCGTGGCGCTTGCCGCGCCGCTTCTTGAGGCGGCTGACCAGGCTTGACGCTATTTGGCCTGATCTGACCCGGTCGGGAGATCCCTTCGGAGGTAAAAGAAATGGGGACCGGACGGCAAAGCAAGAAACCCGTCCGGCCCTCGAGAACCGGTTGATTCTGTGTTGCGCTGCTCCCCCAAGCCCGCTGCCAGTGCCAGTCGCACCAACCGGTTGGAGGTAACTTGTTATTCGGCCGCCATGTTGTCGTCGGTGGCGGTGAATTGCGCCTCTTCGGTTGAATCGGCCATCGCCGTTGTCGCCGACTGCCCGCCCTTGACGGCAACCGAGATGGCGTCGAACCAGCCGGCCCCGACCTCGCGCTGGTGGCGGGTGGCGGTGT
>CAJWDO010000157.1 GCA_913031555.1 uncultured Alphaproteobacteria bacterium
TGTCATCCGGTGCGATCCGGAACCATCTCCCCGATGTGATGTACAAGGCGTTCGAGATTGCCGGCTATGACTCGCAGGTTGTCGATGACAAGTTCCCGGCAATGATCAATGCCTTCCGGTTTGGCGCGCCACCGCATGGAGGCATCGCCCCCGGCATCGACCGCATTGTGATGCTGATCGCCGATGAACCGAATATCCGTGAGGTCATTCTGTTCCCGATGAATGGCAAGGCCGAGGATCTGATGATGGCGGCACCGTCTTCGGTCGATGACAGCGCGCTGGCCGAACTTCATATCCGCCGTGCGCCGGTGCCAAAGAAAAGCTGACACTGTCAGCCCATTCCCCCAGCGTATCTTCTTCAGCGCGCGCCTTCAGCGCGCCATGCGGTGCACTGTCCAGATCACACTGCCAAGAAGCAGCACCGCACCGGTCTGATGCATCGCGCCAAGTGATACCGGCACGCCATGCAGAAGCACCGCAATGCCAAGCGCGAACTGCCCGCACACAAGCAGCAGGGCGAGCGTTGCCGGTCCGCGGCTTGATGGCTGCCGGCGCGCCTTCATGACCAGCGTGATCACCGCCAGTACGGCAAGGGCCGCGATCCAGCGATGATGGAACTGCGCCGAGGCGGGATTCTCGAACGCATCGAGCATCCCCATCTCGCCATATTCATCAGGCACCAGCCCGTCGCCCATCATCGGGTAATGGTTATAGAGAAGACCGGCATCCATGCCGGCGACAAGCGCCCCGGCAAGGATGGTCAGCGCGACAATCAACAGGGTTCCGCCGGCATGTCCGCCCGGTCTGGAGGTCCGTCCATAGCGAATGTCAAACGCGGTCCACAGTAGCAGCGCGAAAATCACCAGTGCCATGCCAAGATGCACGGCAAGGCGATATTGCGAAACCGCGGCATCCGCTGTCAGCCCGGATTTCACCATCCACCAGCCGATCACACCCTGGGAGCCACCAAGGATCAACAGCAGCAGCAGACGCCCGCCAAGCCCGTTTGGCACGCGGCCACGGATGATCATCCAGACAAAGGGAATGACAAAGGCGGCGCCAAGAAGTCGTCCCCAAAGACGATGCACATACTCCCAGAAGAAAATGGTCTTGAAGCCGGCAAGGTCCATACCGTAATTGAATTCCCCATATTCGGGCGAATTGACATAGAGCTGGTAGACCCGGTCCCATTCGGCCGCCGACAGTGGCGGCAGGGTTCCCATCAACGGACGCCATTCGACCATCGACAGCCCGCTGCCGGTGAGGCGGGTCACGCCGCCGATCAGCACCATGATGCCGACGAGACCGGCCATGATGACCAGCCACCAGAAGGCAAAGCTGTCGGTGCGCGCGCCTAGCGGCGCGCGGTTTGCAACCTCGGTTGCGGACATGTGAGACGGCATTACAGACCCCGGATGGATACCTGCCAGAAGGACTTTGGAACTAAGCCTGCGATATAACAATTTCAACACCGGCCTGCAAACCAGCACAATTGCCGCATGATGAGAAGGCAGGGCATCAAAGCTTCATCTGGTCGCCAAAGGCAGGAAAAAATTCTCCGAACAGGCCATTTCAGAAAAAAAATCAAATTTCCAGCGGCGTAAATATTTCGATTTCAGAAAATCATTCCAAAATCCAAGCGCAATGCAATGTGCAGCACCGATATGTGCAGCGCCCCGGAGTGATCAAACATGCCAACACAACAGAACGACTGGCCAAATAGACTGCCAAATAAACGGCCAAATAAACGGCTGCGCGAGGAAAGCGACACCGTCTTCACGACGCTTGCCTTGCTGCCGAATGGCGAGAGCCACAATTTGCAGGCGCCGGCAGGATGGCGGCTGATGGAGGTGCTGCGTGATTACGGTCTGCCGATCAGGGCGGAATGTGGCGGTGCCTGTTCATGCGCGACCTGTCATGTCCACATAGCGGGGTCGGGACGCGCGCCGCTTCGCGCGCCGGCATGATGCCGGCTTTGCCCGATGGCTTCGACAGAATGCGCTGCCGCATTATCTCCCCGGCTATGCCAATGCGGTTGTGTCGCTGAAATCGGCTGGCCGACCGCCGGGTGATGCCTCGGCCTCGGAGATGTAGGCCATTGCCGATCTTGCCGATGATTATGGAACAGGTGAGCTCCGCGTCACCTATCAGCAGAACATCATCATTCCGCATGTGCGCCGCGATGCGTTGCCGGCATTCTACCGGGATGCCCGAGAAGCCGGGATTGGCGGTGGCGAGAACGGGCTTGTCAGTGACATCATCGCCTGCCCCGGTCTTGATTACTGCAACCTTGCGAATGCCCGCTCATTGCCACTCGCCGACAGGATCTTCCGCCGCTTTGGCGATCCTGAACGGCGTGCCGCGATCGGCAGGTTGCAGGTTAATATTTCCGGCTGCATCAATGGCTGTGGCCATCATCATGCGGCTGATATCGGCATTCTTGGCGTCGACAAGAAGGGGGTTGAGCATTACCAGGTCACCGTCGGCGGGCGTGCCGGCGAGGTGGCGGCGATCGGCCGGATCATCGGCCCATCCTTTGCCGAGGATGATGTGCCAGCCGTCATCGAGACCATCATCGACACCTACCTTGCCGGCCGCGAGGCGGATGAGAGTTTCGCCGCCTATATCACGCGATCCGGTACGGACGCGTTGACGGGTGCCGTCTATCAGGACCGTACCCCGGCGCGGCGCTGGCGATCCGGTTCGAAAAATTTTCGGATGGCCGCGGCTTCACCGTCGCCAGACATGTTCGCGAGGCGCTGGGTTTCACCGGACCGCTTGTGGCGCAGGGTCACGTCATTCCCGATCAGGCTGACTATTTGCGGCGCTGCGGCTTCACACATGTCGAGATCAACCGCCGCGCGGCCGGGCAATGGCGCCTCTCACTGGCCTTGGCGCCGCCCGCCATGCAGCGCGTCCTCGGATCGCCGCGCGCCCGATCCCCGGTCCAGAATCGGTCCGCCGCCCCGCCAAACGGCCCGGACTGAAATCCGGCCTGAAGATCGAGGTCACAGATCAGGTTATATTTTCAAAGCATATTTTCAGGCTGAAATTCAAAGATGGTGTGCCGTTCCGCCCTGTCGCATCTCCGCTTCCTCTATTGCCCTTGCGACGAATCACCCCTATTTAGTCCCAACGTAAAAAACGTATTAAGCCATTCATTCGACGAGCCCCCATCCGACGAGCCCCCATCATGACCAATCCGCAAAAAACCGACATCATCATTATTGGCGCCGGCCCCTGTGGTCTCTTTGCCGTCTTCGAACTTGGTCTTCTCGATTTGCGCTGTCACCTTGTCGACATCCTCGACAAGCCCGGGGGGCAGTGTGCCGAGCTCTATCCGGAAAAGCCCATCTATGACATCCCGGCGCTGCCGATCTGCACCGGTCAGGAACTCACCGACCGGCTGATGGAACAGATTGCGCCCTTTGATCCGGTCTTTCATTACGACCAGATGGCCGAGGCACTGGAAAAACTCGATGACGGGACCTGGTTGTTGACGACAAGCGACGGGGTCAAGCTGAACGCGCCGGTTGTGGTGATTGCCGCCGGTGGCGGGTCATTCGTGCCGAAGCGCCCACCGCTTGAAGGCCTCGATGAATATGAAGCCGGTGGCGGTGTACAATATGCCGTGCGCCGTCGGGACACGCTGGCCGGCAAGAAGCTGGTCATTGCCGGTGGTGGTGATTCGGCGCTCGACTGGACGGTGAACCTTGTGGATGTCGCCGAATCGGTGACGCTGGTGCATCGACGTGATGATTTCCGCGCCGCGCCGGACACGGTGGCGAAGATGCGGGCGCTTGTCGATGAAGGCAGGGTGACGCTGCAGATCGGCCAGCTCAAGGGGCTTGACGGCGTGAATGGCACGCTTGGCAATGTGCTGGTCCAGGCCGCTGGCGCGGATGCGCCGAAAGCGCTGCCTGCCGATGTGCTGCTGCCATTCTACGGCCTTACCATGAAGCTTGGCCCGATTGCCGATTTTGGCCTGAATCTCGAGGAAAACCTGATCCCCGTTGATACCGAGAGGTTTGAAACCTCGGAGCCGTCGATCTTTGCGATTGGCGATATCAATCATTATCCCGGCAAGCTGAAACTTATCCTGTCAGGCTTCCATGAGGCGGCGCTGATGGCGCATGCGGCGCATGGCATCGTCCATCCCGAAAAGAAGATCAGATTCCAATATACGACCTCGTCATCATCGCTTCAGCAGAAGCTTGGCGTAGCCTAATTTTTTTCACTGGAATTTCTTGACAATCTGCGGCTTTGCGCCCACCTACGACGGGTGCTGACTGGCACTCTTCATTTTTGAGTGCCAGACATTAATTACAAATCCAACTGGAGGAGAAAGAGGCATGAAGTTCAGGCCCCTTCACGACCGTGTGGTTGTTCAGCGGACCGAGTCCGAGGAAAAGACCGCAGGTGGCATTATTATCCCGGACACCGCCAAGGAAAAGCCGATGGAAGGCAAGGTCATTGCCGTCGGTGGTGGTGCGCGCGACGAGCAGGGCAAGGTCCAGCCGCTCGATGTCAAGGCAGGCGACTCGGTTCTGTTCGGCAAATGGTCCGGAACGGAAGTCAAGATCGATGGTCAGGATTTCCTGATCATGAAGGAATCCGACATCATGGGGATTATCGAGTAATCCCCCCCAGAACATCGTCTGACCACATACAAGATAGAAGGATGAAGAGAAATGGCTGCTAAGGAAGTCAAATTCGGCTCTGACGCCAGGACCCGCATGCTTGA
>CAJWDO010000158.1 GCA_913031555.1 uncultured Alphaproteobacteria bacterium
CATCGCGAAGCTGGCGCGAAAAGGGAGCGACTGGATCGTCGCCAATGCTGTCACATCGGCTGGCGGTGCGCCGGTTTTCGGCAGCGATGACAACAGCGCCACGCTGATCGCCGGCAATGAATCGGAAGACTGGCCACAGATGTCGAAAATCGCGCTCGCCGACAGGCTGGCCGCACGGATCGAGGCGCATTTCGCATGAGTATCGCCATCTCTGTCAGCGCCCTGCCGCATTTCGGCGATTTGCCGCTTCCCGCCTGTGAAAGCCCCGGTGCCGCCGGCATGGATATCGCGGCCGCTATCGAGGCCGACATCGTAATTGCGCCCGGCGCGCGATGCGCCGTGCCAAGCGGGCTTGCGATGGCGGTGCCGGTTGGATATGAGGTGCAGATCCGGCCACGTTCGGGCCTTGCCTTGCGGCACGGGGTCACAGTTGCCAACGCCCCCGGGACCATCGACAGTGACTATCGTGGCGAGGTCAAGGTGATCCTGATCAATCTTGGCGAGGCGCCCTTTACCATCACCCGCGGCATGCGAATCGCGCAGATGGTGGCGGCGCCGGTCATTCAGGCATCGCTTGACCTTGTCGATACGCTCGATGCCACCGATCGTGGTGAAGGCGGGTTTGGATCAACAGGAATATAGGCCCATGCTGAGTGATGCGGATCTTGAACGCTATGCCCGCCAGGTCATCATGCCGGATGTCGGCGAAGACGGTCAAGAGCGGCTACTGGCGTCGCAGATGTTGGTGGTCGGCGCCGGCGGTCTTGGCTCGCCGGTGATTTTCTACCTTGCCGCGGCGGGGGTTGGCCACATCACCATTATTGATGATGAGACGGTTGAACTGACCAATCTCAACCGGCAGATCCTTCACACAACGCACAGCATCGGCACATCGAAGGTCGATCAGGCCACCGCCGCCGCCGCCGCGCTGAACCCGGCGATTGCGATCACGCCGCGCCGTGAACGGCTTGATGCCGGCAATGTGGATGAGCTTCTCTCATCGCATGATCTTGTCATCGACTGCTCGGACAATGTCGAGACGCGCTATCTTCTTGGTGATGCCGCCTATCGCACGCAAAAGCCGCTGGTCTTTGGCGGCGCCGTGCGAAGCGAGGGACAGCTTGCGATCTTCCATGCCGGCGCACCGGACTCGCCCTGCTTTCGCTGCGTGTTTCCCGACATGCCGGACGCCCAGCAGGCGCCGGGATGCTCGGAAGCCGGCATTCTTGGCCCGGTGACCGGCGTGATCGGCACGCTACAGGCACTGGCGGCCGTGAACTGGATTCTCGGCATTGGCGGCGAGCAAACCGGGCGGTTGTTGCTGTTCGATGCGCGCGGCGGCGGTTTCATGGAGATCAGCACGGCGCGACGCACCGATTGCAGCACCTGCGGCGGCTAGAGCATCGCCTCGATCACGCGGTCGCGCGGCGCGTGACCATCCCAGAATGTCTGGATATTGATAATCACCTTGTCACCCATTTCGAGTCGCCCCTCGATCGTGGCGGACCCTATATGCGGCAGCAGCACGACATTCGACAGTTCCATCAATGCCGGGGTGATATTCGGCTCGTCAGCATATACGTCGAGGCCGGCGCCAGCGATGTGACGGCTTGCTAGAAGCTCGGCAAGCGCCTCCTCATCAACCACTTCGCCGCGCGAGGTATTGACCAGATAGGCCGAGGGTTGCATCAGTTCCAGCCGCTCACGGTTCAGCAATCCGCTTGTTGCCGGTGTGTGCGGACAATTCACCGAGACGATGTCAACACGGCTGAGCATCTGGTCGAGCGATTCCCAGTAGGTTGCCTCAAGTTCGGCCTCGGTCTCGGGATGCACCGGCTTGCGGTTGTGGTAATGAATGCTGAGCCCGAATCCACGCGCCCGGCGCGCCACCGCGGACCCGATGCGCCCCATGCCAATGATGCCAAGCCTCTTGCCATTGATCCGGTGGCCGAGCATGCCGGTCGGTGACCAGCCGGTCCACTCACCCGAGCGAGCCCGCTTGTCGCCCTCGGCAATCCGCCGTGGCACAGCCAGCATCAGCGCCAGCGCCACATCGGCCGTGTCCTCGGTCAGCACACCTGGCGTGTTGGTGACAGTAATGCCCCGGGCGCGGGCAGCGGCAAGGTCGATATGGTCGACCCCGGTGCCGAAGGACGCGATGAGTTTCAGCTGGTCACCGGCAGCCTCAATCAGATCGGCATCGATCCGGTCTGTGACTGTCGGCACCAGAACATCGGCTTCCTTGACGATGGCGCGAAGCTCAGCAGCCGACAGCGGCGCGTCACTGTCATTGAGTCGCGCATCAAAAAGCTCGCGCATCCGTGTTTCGGTCGAGTCGGGCAGCTTTCGGGTCAGAAAGACGACGGGCTTCTTCTGGGTCATTCCTTCCACTCTTTCCAGCCACACTCTGGTTCTGCCACACTTTCAAAGGCGTGGCCCGGATCTATGGCATGGTCCGGGAAAACATTCTATCATGTCCCCGATTGACGGGGTGCATCGACATGCAATTTGAATCTGGAAAACATTATCAGAACAAGAGACCGATGAAAAAATCTTTTCGTCCTGCCGCGCTGGTCCTTTTGCCGCTGCTTGGATGGGCGCTTTTTGGCCTTGGCTCACCCACAGCCAACCCGTTTACCATAAAGGCCGCCTATGCCGCCGATGAATCGCAGGAGATAAGGCTGACCGTGCGGGGCAGCGGACTGCCCGTGCCGCGCTTCGTAACTTTGAAATCGGATGATGTGAATATGAGGGCAGGGCCGGGAACGGAATACCCGATCCTCTGGCATTACCGGAAATCCGGCCTGCCGCTGCGCGTCGAGGCCGAATTCGGCGTGTGGCGCAAGGTTGTCGATCATGACGGCGCTACCGGCTGGATGCACCATTCGGTGGTATCGCTGAAACGAATGGTGCTTGTGACGACCAGCTCGGCGCGGCTCCATGCCGAGGCTGATGACAGCGCCGCCCTTGTCGCGGTTGCCGAGCGTGACGCGCTGCTGGAGCTTCAATCCTGCCCGACCCAATGGTGCAGGGTTGCCGCCGGGGACATCCGCGGCTGGGTATCCCGCACATCACTCTGGGGTCTGGTCAAGGACGAAGTTCTGAATTAGAGCCAACCCGCCAGGACCAGTCTGACAGGACCATTTTCACAGAAAAACTCTGCAAAAACGGACTTTGAACGGAAAACGGCGCCACGATCATGCCGCGGCGCCGTCCTCAACATATTCAGATGACATGTGACGTCAGGCGACGTCGAACCTGTCGAGATCCATCACCTTTGACCAGGCCGCCACGAAATCGGCGACAAAACGGGCCTCGGCACCGGCGCCGGCATAGACCTCGGACAGAGCGCGAAGCTGCGAGTTCGACCCGAAGACCAGATCGACACGCGTGCCGGTCCATTTGACCTCACCACTGGCGCGATCACGGCCCTCGAACACGTCCTCGGCAGCCGATGCCGGCTTCCATTCGGTGTCCATGTCAAGAAGGTTGACGAAGAAGTCGGTGCTCAGCGTTTCCGGCCTGTCGGTGAAAACGCCATGCTGGGACTCGGCATTCGCGTTCAGAACACGCATGCCGCCAACCAGCACCGTCATCTCAGGCGCCGACAGCGTCATCAGCTGTGCCTTGTCGAGGAGAAGCTCCTCGGCCGAGACAGCAAAATCCGCCTGCAGATAGTTGCGGAAGCCATCAGCCAGCGGCTCGAGAACAGCGAATGACTCGATATCCGTCTGTTCCTGAAGCGCGTCGGTACGGCCCGGGGTGAACGGCACCTCGATCTTATGGCCTGCCTTTGCCGCGGCGGCCTCAATCGCGGCGGCGCCGCCAAGCACGACGAGATCGGCCATCGACACCTGCCCGCCACCGGCGGCGTTAAAGCCCGACTGCACACTCTCAAGCGCGGTCAGAACCTTGTCGAGCTGGACCGGCTGATTGACATCCCAGTCACGCTGCGGCGCCAGGCGAATGCGGCCACCATTGGCACCGCCACGCTTGTCCGACCCACGGAAGGTCGAGGCCGAAGCCCATGCAGCGCCGACAAGTTCAGACACCGAAAGGCCGGTTTCCATGATGCTTGCCTTCAGCGTGGCAACGTCACCGGCGTCTATCAGCTTGTGATCTGCCGTCGGGATCGGGTCCTGCCAGATCAGATCCTCGGCCGGAACCTCGGCCCCGACATAACGCGATTTCGGCCCCATATCACGGTGTGTCAGCTTGAACCAGGCACGGGCGAAGGCATCGGCAAACGCATCCAGATCGGCATGAAAGCGACGCGAGATCTCTTCATAGGCCGGGTCGGTGCGAAGCGCGATATCGGTTGTTGCCATCATCGGCGCGTGACGACGGTCCGGATCATGCGCGTCGGGAACCAGGCTGCTGGCAGACGCGTCAGTCGGCGTCCACTGATTGGCACCGGCCGGGCTCTTTGTCAGCTCCCACTCATAGCCGAACAGCATGTCGAAATAACCATTGTCCCACTTGATCGGATTCGGCGTCCAGGCACCCTCGAGGCCACTTGTGATGGCGTGAACGCCCTTGCCGCTCTCGAAGTCACTGCGCCAGCCAAGACCCTGTTCCTGAATGCTGGCACCTTCCGGCTCGGCCCCGACAAGACCGGCATCACCGGCGCCATGACATTTGCCAAAGGTGTGACCGCCGGCAACAAGCGCCACTGTTTCCTCATCATTCATCGCCATGCGGGCGAAGGTTTCGC
>CAJWDO010000159.1 GCA_913031555.1 uncultured Alphaproteobacteria bacterium
TGGTAAAATTCTACTTGGGGCGTTTGAACCAAATTCTAAACCATGGGGTATGGATGGTATTCCTGAAGATTTTGAATTTGATTCATTGCCTGAGGATTTTGATCATTTTGAACCCATTCTGGAACGTGCTGTCGATCGATTTCCTATGCTGGAGACTGCAGGCATTCAAACTTTTTTCAATGGGCCGGAGAGTTTTACGCCTGATGGCAGCTTTCTGCTTGGCGAGACAGCCGAGACAAAGGGGTTGTTTCTTGGCTGCGGCATGAATTCGGTTGGCGTCGCCACCGGGGGCGGAGCCGGCATGGCGCTGGCGCACGCCATCCAGCACGGCGCGCCGCCGGCCGATCTTCATGAGGCCGACCCGAAACGGTTCGACTCGTCGGTGAACAGCGTCGCCGCGCTGACCGCCCGCGTGCCCGAGGTGCTTGGCAAACATTACGAGATCACTTATCCCGGACGCCAATGGCAGAGCGCGCGCCATCTTCGCCACCTGCCGCTACATGACAGGTGGCAGGCGGCAGGGGCGCATTTCGGCCAGGTGTTCGGTTTTGAACGGCCGCTCTATTTCGGTGGTGGCGACCCGCCCCGTTTGACCTTTGCGAAGCCGGAATGGTTTGATCAGGTCGGCGCCGAGGTGAAGGCGGCGCATGAACGTGCCGGCGTCACCGACCTGTCGAGCTTTGGCAAGATCGATGTCATCGGACCGGATGCGCTTCGCTGCCTTGAGCATATTTGCACCAACCGCGTCGACAGGCCGGTCGGGCATGCCTGCTACACGCTGATGCTGAATGACCGCGGTGGGATCGAGAGTGATCTGACACTGTTCCGACTTGGCGAGCAGCATTTCCGGCTGATGGTTGGCACCGCCGCCCTGAAGCGCGATCTGTCCTGGATTCGTGCCAATTGTCCGTCAGATGCCGATATACACATTTCTGACGTGACCGGGGATTACGCGGTTCTTGGCCTTGTCGGCCCTGATACGCCCGGTATCGCCGCCGCGCTGGATGCCGGCTGGTTGAACGAGATTGGCTATTTCCGTCATCAGACGGGTGCGATCGCCGGCATCACCGTGCGCGCGGCGCGGCTGTCCTATGTTGGCGAGGCAGGATGGGAACTGACCTGTGACAGTGGTGATGCGCTGGCCCTCTATGATTGTCTCGCCGCGGCCGGGGTGGTGCCTGTCGGTGCTTATGCGCAAACCGCGATGCGGATCGAAAAGGGATTCCTTGCCTATGGCCATGATCTTGATACCGATGTGACACCCGCCATGGCCGGGTTGGACTTCGCGCTGTCGCGGGACAGGGAATTTATCGGCGCCGCCGCGCTGGCCGGCATGGATCCGCCGGCGACCAGGCTTGTCAGTCTCGAATTTGACGATGCCGGGGCGGTGCCGCTTGGTAATGAGCCTGTCTGCGCAAATGGCGTGATTGTTGGCAAGACCACCTCTGCCGCCTTCGGATATCGTATTGGCAGGCCGGTTGCGTTGGCGCTTGTCGGCCGTGACCACGCAATCGCCGACGCCGGGTTGACGGTGGATATTGCCGGCCATCACGCTGCCTGCCGGATGGTGACCGGCCCGCTGTTCGATGCGGGTGGCGCGCGCATGCGCGGTGCGGCATCCTGAAATAGGGGAGGGTTGGCGATGTCACATGTGTTTCCGCGGAGTATGAAGACCGCACCGCCCATCGCTGTGGCCGGTGACGGGTGCTACATCATCGATTCCACTGGCAAGCGGTATCTCGACGGGTCAGGCGGCGCGGCGGTGTCCTGCCTTGGTCATGACCACCCTGCGGTGATCGAGGCGGTGCGCTCACAAATCGGCAAGCTGGCGTTCGCGCATACCGGTTTCTTCACTTCCGAGCCGGCGGAATCATTGGCCAGCCTTCTGGCAGCAGAAGCTCCAGAAGGCATCGATCATGTCTATTTCGTCTCTGGCGGGTCCGAGGCGGTTGAGGCGGCGATCAAGCTGGCACGGCAATATTTTGTCGAGCGCGGCATGCCGGAGCGAAAGCACCTGATCGCCCGCCGCCAGAGTTATCACGGCAACACGCTTGGCGCGCTTGCTGCCGGTGGCAATGAATGGCGGCGGCAGGCCTTCGCCCCGCTGCTGGTGGAGACAAGCCATATCGCGCCCTGCTATGCCTATCGGGAGATGCGCGATGGCGAGAGTGAGCGCGGTTTTGGCGAGCGTGTCGCCGATGAACTCGAGACGGAAATCCAGCGCCTTGGCCCGGACAATGTGATGGCGTTCGTGGCCGAGCCGGTGGTCGGCGCCACACTTGGCGCGGTGCCGGCAACGCAGGGGTATTTCGCCAGAATCCGCGAGATCTGTGATCGCCATGGCGTGCTGCTGATCCTCGATGAGGTGATGTGCGGTATGGGCCGAACCGGTTATCTGTTCGCCAGCGAGGCCGATGATGTGCGCCCCGATATCGTGACCATCGCAAAGGGGCTTGGCGCCGGCTATCAGCCTGTCGGCGCGATGCTGTGCAGCGACGAGATCTACCGGACCATCGAATCCGGCAGTGGCATGTTCCAGCATGGCCATACCTATCTTGGCCACCCGACGGCCTGCGCGGCAGCGCTGGCGGTGGTGACGACGCTTCTCGATGAACAGCTGATCGGCAGGGTTCGGGTCCAGGGCGCGAAACTCAAGGCGGCACTTGATGACAGGTTCGGTGCGCATCCGCATATCGGTGATATTCGCGGCCGAGGCCTGTTCCTGGGTATGGAGTTTGTCGCTGACAGGGCCAGCAAGACCCCCTTCGATCCGGCCGAGGCCCGACACCGCGCCTTCAAGACGGCGGCGTTCGAGGCCGGGCTTGTCTGCTATCCGATGGGCGGCACCATCGACGGGCGGCAGGGCGACCATGTGCTGCTGGCGCCGCCCTTTATCATCAGCGACAGCCAGATCGACGAGATTTGCGACAAGTTGTCGGTGGCGGTGCACGCGGCGTTGGCCTGACCCGGGCCGGCGGGATGCCGACCTGTTCCAAGGCTGGCATCCCGCGTCATTATGCGCCACCATGTGAGGGCATGACGGTGCCAACTGTGACAGGATGCCAGCTGTGACAGGATGCCAGCTGTGACAGGGCGGTGGTGACCGGTAGGCCAGGGGAGACCACCATCTCAGGTTCCGTACATTTATTTGCGCCTCCGCCTCTTATAAACGGGCGGACCTTCGCCGCTGCCGGTGCGGCATGACCATTCCGGTCGAAGGAGGTGCCCCCCCGCAGCCAAAATCGGGATCAGACGACAATGTGAAGGGCGCGCTGTTCATGCTTGCCGGCATGTTTGTCTTCTCGGCTGTCGATGCGCAGGCGAAATACCTCACGCAGTATCTGCCATCGCTACAGATTGTCTGGGCGAGGCAGATCGGCCTTGTGGTTGGTGTGATGATCCTGATTGTCTGGCATGGTCGGGCAATCCTGCGGACCGGCTTTCCGAAGTTGCAGATCGCTCGCGGCGCGGCAGCGGCACTGTCGGCAACTCTGTTCATCATCGGCCTGAATTTCGTTGCGCTGGCCGACGCGGTGTCCGTCACTTTCGTGGCGCCGCTTGTCGTCACCATGCTGGCAGCGCTGCTGCTTGGCGAGCGTGTCGGCCTGCATCGCTGGACTGCCACCATCATCGGGTTTCTCGGCACTCTTGTCGTGATCCGGCCCGGCCTGGACAGTTTTCACCCGGGCCTGCTGCTGCCATTGCTGGCGGCTATCCTGTTCGCCATCAGGCAGGTTATCTCGCGCCATATCGGGTCGCGTGACCGGACCGAGACAACACTGGCCTATACGGCGCTGACGGCCTTCCTGATGCTGAGCGTCGTTCAGCCCTTTATCTGGCAGCCGATAAGCTCGCTGAAACTCATTGCCATCCTCGCCTCGATGTCGCTCATGGCCGCGCTTGGCGAGTTTCTGGTCATCAGGGCGCTGGAAATAGGGCAGGCCGTCTTTGTCTCGCCACTCCATTACACAATCATCATCTGGGCCAGCCTTTATGGCTATCTGCTGTTCGGCCAGTTTCCCGACATCTGGACCTGGGTGGGATCATTCGTGATCATGGCGTCGGGGCTTTATATCTTTCATCGTGAGCGCAAACGCGCGACCGAAATCTAGTATGAGCGCTGCATAAAACGTAGCGCCATAACCGGTTTTGACGCTGTATTGCAGCTGCGTCCCTGTCTATCGTGCTAACGCAAATGTGCGGTAAGACGATGATTACGGTGAAATACAGTAAGGGTGACTCCGTTTTCCGTGTCGGCGACAAACCGGTATCGGTCTATCTATTGTTGTCGGGCGAGATCGGTCTCCTCTTTCCCACCGACGAGCGCGACCCCTGCATGCATATCAATGAGTACGAGACTTTCAGCGAAATGGGTCTGGTCGAGAGCGAGTTCAGGAACGCGTGCGCCTTGTAGACCGAGTGGGCGAGCAGGTGCAGGAAGGCGAGGTGCCACAAGCCGAGTCCACACTGCACCAGCATCAGGCCCATCTGGGCAGCGGTCGACCAGGCCAGCCCGACCTTCACGCTGATCCGGGTGGTCATGACCAGCGCTGCCACCACCGCGGTGTGGCCCTCTCCTGCTGCAACAAAAAGCGGAGTGCGGCCATCCATGCCTGCCTTATTGATATCAGCACCCGCATCAAGAAGTGCTGTCACCACCGCGGAGTGTCCAACTTGTGCTGCAATAAAAAGC
>CAJWDO010000160.1 GCA_913031555.1 uncultured Alphaproteobacteria bacterium
TTGTCGTTCCTCGTTGAGGACTGGATCGTCGAGGGCGAGCCCGACCTGGTGTTCCTCGACATCCAGATGCCCGGTTTCGACGGCTTTTCGGTCGTGCAGGGGATGATGGAGATCGAGCCGCCGCTGTTCATCTTCGTTACCGCCTACAGCGATCACGCCATCCGCGCGTTCGAGGCGCAGGCGGTCGATTATCTGATGAAGCCGGTGGAGGAAGGCCGCCTTGCCGATGCGCTGGAGGAGGTAAACGCCATCATGGCGCCGCCGATCTCGGATTTGTCGGCCGCACGAAGCCATTCAGCCGACTTTCAGGGTATCAATGCTGTTGCCGGGACGCGTTTCTGCGAGGAAATCGAACGTCTCGGGGAATTCATCATCGACTATGTGATCAGTGGTGAACTCGACCGGATTTACCAGACCGCCTGACGGAACAACTCCAATAGAACGGCCTCAATAAAACGGTCCCGACAGAATGGCTGTAACAGTGCCGTTCTGGCGGACCTTGTCGGCATTTCAGCGCGATAGCCTGTCCGCCACCCACGCATGAAAATGGTGTGTTGGCGCGTCCATGACAGCTGAGAATTTCCCACCGTCATAGCCCGAGGCGTGTCGGCCGCGCTGCATGCCCTCGACAACGCCGATGTCCTCGGCAAAGACGGTGCGCCACATTTCTGTGTTCGTGGTGCGCATTTCCGCGAACTCGTCGCCACGCGCCGCCTCCTCGGCATAGTAGATCTCGACCTGTTCACGAGTCCGCCCCGGTCCATCAGGCAACAGCAGGATGGCGAAGGCGTGGTCATTATGGACGCCAAGCAGCACATTCGGGAACAGCGCGATATATTCCGCGCCGGCATACCAATGCGACGACAGATCGTCATATCGCGGAAAGCGTCGCCCGTCCGCGCTGATCTGGGGTTGATACACGGTTGTCCCCTGGCCGGCGAAACCGCCACTTTCCATGATGTTGTAATGGTCCTCGAGGCGTGAATAGGTATTCAGCGTCGGATGAACGAAGGGCAGGTGATAGGCCTCGCAGTAATTTTCCACTGCCAGCTTCCAGTTGCACTCCAGTGTGAAGCTGATCGAGGAGTCCGCGCCCGTATGGATCAGTGGCTGGTCAAATTCCTTCCAGCGGTTGATCAGTGGCGCCGCCGCTGTTTCAAATTCCAGGGCCTCGCCGCCGACATTGACGAAAATCACGTCACGCCAGACATGCGAGCGTACGCGGATCAGTGGAAGGTCGCATGTCTTCACGCTTTCATGGGTGTCGATATCCGGTCCGCCGACATGCGGTGTGCGCCGCAGATTGCCGTCCAGATCATAGGCCCATGCATGATAGGGGCAGGTGATCGGGCCACGAAGCCGGACCGGTTCCTCAATCAGGATCATGCCGCGGTGGCGGCAGACATTCTGGAAGACATTCACCTGTCCATCGGCATTGCGTACCATCAGCATCGGAATGCCCAGAAAGGTTACCGGCTTCGCCATGCCCGGATCGGCGATATCCTTGCCAAAGCCGATAGCCGCCCAGCTATCGCGAAACAGGGTGTCCTGCTCGTGCCGATACATTTTGTCATCGACATAGCAGTCATTCGGCAGGCCGGTTGCGGTCTCAATCGGCGACATCACATTGCGCAGGTTGTTCATCGCGGGTATTCCTTGCTGGCTGGTCCTGTGAGTGGGAGTGACCAGCGGATCGTTACACTCATAATATTGTGGTGCAATATCCATTTGATCCGAATTTCGCGAAAGAACGGTGGCATGACAGGTTACGAGGCAAACCCTATCCATCTTGACCTTGATGATCGCTTCTACAGGCAGGTGGCACCGGCACGGTTCCCGCAGCACCGGATCCGCTGGCGCAATGACCGCGCTGCCGGCACTGTCGGCCTTGCCGGTCTTGATGATGATCAGTGGATTGATCATTTCGGGCGGTTTCACCAGCTTGCCGACAATCTGCGGACGCCGCTGGCGCTGTGTTATCACGGCCATCAATTCGGACATTACAATCCCGACCTAGGCGATGGGCGCGGGTTTCTCTTCGCCCAGATGAAGGCCGAGGACGGGCGGATTCTCGATCTTGGCACCAAGGGGTCGGGGACAACGCCGTTCTCGCGCACGGCCGACGGGCGGTTGACGCTCAAGGGTGCGGTTCGTGAGATTCTGGCGACCGAGATGCTGGAGGCGCTTGGCGTCAACACCTCGAAGACTTTTTCGGTGATCGAGACAGGCGAGGCGCTGGAGCGCCATGACGAGCCGTCGCCGACCCGCGCGGCCGTGCTTGTCAGGCTCTCGCACGGCCATATCAGGATTGGTAGCTTTCAACGCCTTCGCCATCTTGATGACGCTGAGGGGATCGAGCTTCTGATGCGCCATACGGCACGGCACCATTTCGCCGGCAAGCTGGACGCCACCGCGCCGGTCAACGATCTTGCGCCGGCATTTCTGGCTGCCGTGGCTTCCAGAATCGCCAACACGGCTGGGGCCTGGATGGCGGCAGGTTTTGTGCATGGTGTGCTGAACACCGACAATTTCAACGTCACCGGTGAGAGCTTCGATTATGGCCCCTGGAGATTTCTTCCCCATTTCGATCCCGGTTTCACCGCCGCCTATTTCGACCATGCCGGGCGTTATGCCTATGGACGCCAGCCTGAGGCAAGCCTCTGGGCCGTGTGCCGTCTTGCCGATTGTCTGGTGCCGTTTGGTGGTACGCCCCCGCTTGAGGCAGCGCTGAAGGATTTCTATCCGCAGCTTGAGGCCAGCCTGCAACGGCGCCTCTGCTGGCGGCTTGGCATCGAGACGACAACTGAACAGGGACGTGACATCGCTGGTGCGTTATTTGTCGCCGCAAAATCGGATCAGACCTCGTTTCCACAGATTCTACATGACTGGTATGGCGGTGCGAAGCGGCGCGGAATTTATGATGGTGACGATTGGCAGGGCTTTGCCAACGCTCTGGCTGGCGCAACACGACTGGCGCAGGCCGACAATGCGGTTTTTGATCGCGAGGCGCCGGTTGCGTTGCCGATCGAGCGTGTCGAGGCGCTGTGGGCTCCGATTGCCGAAGCGGATGACTGGGCGCCGCTCTACAACGCCATTGACGAGATTAGGCGGTGGGGTGCCGCGCTGCATGGCGCGGGTGATGTCATGCCTCCGGCGGTGCCAGCGAGCGAGTGAACACCTCGCGCATGACAAAGTTGCTTTCCATGCGCAGCACATGCGGCAGGGCGGACAGGTGCACGGCGTGCAGGTCCCCGAAACCGGCGACGTCACGCGCCGCAACGCGCAATATATAGTCGTTTTCTCCGGCGATCAGGAAGCAGGCAAGTATCTCCGGGATTTTGGCGACGGCGGCCTCGAATTCGGCTAGCATCTCCGATGACTGTCCGTTCAGAGTGATCTGCACCAGAACAAGAACCTCATGATCAAGCTTCGATGCGTTTAGTTGCGCTCGATAGCCGTCAATGACTCCGGATTTTTCCAGCAGCCCGACGCGTCGCAGACAGGCCGAGGGCGACAGGCCGACAGCGTTTGCAAGATCAACATTGGAGATCCGTGCATTTTCCTGCAACTGAACCAGGATGGTGCGGTCTATGCGGTCAATCATTTTTCAGTTCCTCAAATGGCCGGAATCGAATTAGGTAAAAGCAGGCAAGGCTGGATATGCTATTAAATATAATTTTAATGATCATAATATTTTTGATGAATTATACCAAAAAATACCCAAATTTGTTATCAAAAAGCCCGGAAATTTCATTGATATTCGCATAAAATGAAATCCTAAATTGGCTCTGAAATAGCAACGTTCATCCGTGAAGATTCACCCGGATGAGGCGGTCGGAATTTTGGATAAAGTATTAATGCACCCTTACCGCCTCGGTCGAGAGGTGAGCTCGACCGATACATAGGATCTCAGGAGAAATGGGGTCGATCGAAGGAAACAACAAGATGCTGATCGGTGTTCCAAAGGAAATAAAAGTGCGCGAGTCGCGTGTTGGGCTGGTGCCGAACTCGGTGATTGAGTTGACCGGCCGTGGTCATGAGGTGCTTGTCGAGACCGATGCGGGTGCTGGAATTGGCGCCTCGGATGATGTCTATCGTGCCGCCGGCGCCAAAATTGCCGACAGTGCGGCTGCGGTATTCGAGGCAGCGGACATGATCGTCAAGGTGAAGGAACCACAGCCGGGTGAATGGGTCCAGTTGTCAGCCAGCCAGATCCTGTTCACCTATCTTCATCTCGCGGCCGACATGGCGCAGACACGCGGGCTGATGGACTCAGGATGTACCGCTATCGCCTATGAGACGATAACCGATGATGCCGGCGGGCTGCCGTTGCTGGCGCCGATGAGTGAGGTTGCCGGCCGTCTTGCGGTGATCGAGGGGGCCGCCAATCTGAAGGCAAGCGCCGGCGGGAGGGGATTGTTGATTTCCGGCGTCCCCGGGACCAGCCCGGCGGATGTGGTCGTCATTGGCGGCGGCGTTGTCGGCACCAACGCGGCGAAGATGGCTGTCGGGCTTGGCGCGCGGGTTACAATTATTGATCGCTCGGTGGCGCGTCTTCGCCAGCTTGATGATCTGTTCGGCAGCGGCGTGACAACACGCTATTCCAGCAAGGCGATCGTCGAGGAAGTCTGCCGCAATGCGGATATCGTGATCGGTGCGGTGCTGATCCCC
>CAJWDO010000161.1 GCA_913031555.1 uncultured Alphaproteobacteria bacterium
CGCAGCTGTTTTATCTGACAAGCCGCGGCATTCTGTATGAAAAAGCGCGGGCGATGCTGATCAAGGCCTTCCTCATCGACACTATCGAGACTATCGAGAATGATGTGCTGGCAGGTCTGTTGCGGCCGGTGGCAGAGGCATGGCTTGCCGGTGGGGAGACTGAATGATGGATGGCGTGCGCCGCGAATTCGATATCGAGGCCATCAGGTCGGACTTCCCAATCCTGGCACGGACTGTCCATGGCAAGCCGCTTGTCTATCTTGACAGCGCGGCCTCGGCGCAGAAGCCGCAGCAGGTGCTTGATGCGTTGCTGTCGGCCTATCAGGACACCTATGCCAACGTCCATCGTGGCCTGCATTTCCTGTCCGAGGCATCGACCGATCTCTATGAATCGGTTCGCGGCAAGGTCGCCGATTTCATCGGCGCGTCCTCGGGTGACGAGATTGTGTTGACGGCCGGCGCGACGATGTCGCTGAACCTGATTGCACGGTCATGGGCGGAACCACGCCTCAAGCCAGGGGATGAAATCCTCATCAGCATTGCGGAACATCATGCCAATATTGTTCCCTGGCAGATGGTGGCCGAAAAGACGGGCGCCAGGGTGCGGGCTTTCACGCTTGAGGATGATGGTGCCTTTTCCATGGACCGGCTTCGGGCCGAGATCGGTGACAAAACCCGTATCATTTCGGTGCCACATGTGTCGAACGTTCTTGGCACCGTGTTCCCGGTTGCCGAGATTGCCGGTGTGGCGCGCGACATCGGGGCGCTGATGGTGGTCGATGGCTGTCAGGGTGTTGTTCATATGCCTGTCGACGTCACGGCGCTTGGGGCTGATTTCTATGTGTTTTCAGCTCATAAGCTGTATGGGCCGAACGGCGTTGGTGTGTTGTGGGGCCGGGCTGAAATTCTCGCCGAGATGCCGCCATTTCTTGGTGGTGGTGACATGATTGACCGGGTAACGATTGAAAAATCGACCTATGCGCCACCGCCGCAACGTTTCGAGGCCGGCACACCGGCCATCGCCGAGACGATCGCGCTTGGTGCCGCTGTGGATTATGTGCAGTCAATCGGCATGGAGGCCATACGCGCGCATGAACAGACGATCCTCAGCTATGCACATCAGCGTCTGTCAGCGGTCGAGGGGTTGAACCTGATCGGCACGGCAGCCGGCAAGTCGGGGGTTGTATCCTTCACCATGGATTGCGCGCATCCGCATGATATCTCGACCATCATCGACCATGATGGCGTGGCCATCCGGGCCGGCCATCATTGCGCCCAGCCGCTGATGGATCATCTCGACCTGCCATCAACGGCGCGTGCTTCTGTTGGTGTCTATTCGCGGACCCAGGATTTCGACGCGCTTGCCACGTCGCTTGAAAAGGTTCGGCGGATTTTCGGGTAGGGCGCGATGAACGACGAGGACTACAACCCCTATCTTCCCGGCGGGCCCGGCAGCCGAATTGCCGACAAGCCCGGGCCTGATGATGGTCCCGGCTTGGCCCATTTCCTGCCTGATACCTCGTCCGGCTTCAAGGCAGTGGCGGGTGAGCCGCTGGCGGATGCTGGTGGGCCGGCCGAGCCGGCCGCCGTCGAGGCGGCGCTGAAAAGCGTTCACGATCCGGAAATTCCGGTGAATATCCATGATCTTGGTTTGATTTATGATGTTGATCGCCAGCAGAATGGCGATGTCTATATCACCATGTCGCTGACCGCGCCGGGATGCCCTGTCGCCGGTGAAATGCCGGGCCAGGTGGCCGATGCTGTCGCCGCCGTGGATGGGGTTGGTGCCGTCACGGTGGAGCTTGTCTGGGAGCCTGCCTGGAGCCCGGAACGGATGAGTGAGGATGCAAAGCTAGCGCTGGACCTCGGTTTTTGATAATCATGAATGGAGATGGTTCGTTTCCGGCGGACCCCTGCCAACGAAAGCAAAATGATGTTTGACCCGTCGAAGCCCATAGTCACCCTGTCGGACGCCGCCGCGGCACAGGCGCGCCATTTGATTGATTCGGCTGACACGGACATACTTGGCCTTCGCATCGGTATCAAGACAGCTGGCTGTTCCGGCCTGCAATATGACGTCCAGTACGCCACAGAGGCAAAGCCATTCGAGGATCGTGTTGAGGAAAAGGGCGTGACCCTGTTCATCGACCCGACCGCGGTGATGTTCCTTGTCGGCTCGGAAATGGACTGGGAGGAAACCAAATTCGCCTCCCGCTTCACATTCAATAACCCAAACGAGGCCGCGCGCTGCGGCTGTGGTGAGAGCTTCACCGTCGCGGCGCCGGACTGATCAAAGGTCGTCAGGTGGCGCGGTGAACCCGACGCCATGATGGGTGGGAACTTCTGATGGCGACATCCTCATTGAAGAAGACGTTCGCGCTGTTTGGCGAGCTGTGGCGCTATACTGCGCCGTCAGGTGACTGGCGTGTGCGTGGCCGTATCTCGGCGGCGTTCGGTGCGCTTGTCATGTCGCGTGGATCAAACATCATCACACCGCTGATGTATGGTGCCGCCGTTGACATCGTCAATCAGGATGCAGGCTTCTCGATGAAGATTCTGCTGCTGGTGATCGCCGGCTACGCGTTGTCACGGCTTGGCCAGCAGGTGTTTTCCGAGGCCAAGCAATATCTGTTCGCGGCGGTGGCCCAGCGGGCGGTGCGCGGCGCCGCCATCCGCTGTTTTGAATATCTGCACCAGTTGTCGCTGCAATTTCACCTAGATCGTCAGACAGGCGGACTGACCCGTGCCATTGATCGCGGGGCCAAGGGAATCGAATTCCTGCTGACCATCGTGTTTTTCGAGGTTCTGCCGCTGTTTGTCGAGGTGGTGCTTGTCAGCATCATCATGTGGGTGATGTTTGGCGGGTTCTATGCGGCTGTCACATTCATCACGGTGATGGCCTATTGCTATTTCACCGTTCGGGTGACCGAGTGGCGGATCAAGTTTCGCCGCGAAATGAACAACGCCGACGAGAAGGCCGCCACGCGTGCCGTGGATTCCCTGCTTAATTACGAAACGGTGAAATATTTCAACGCCGAGTCTGTCGAGACGGACCGTTATGACGAGGCGATGAAACGTTATGAGATCATGGCGGTGCGCTCGCGCACATCACTGTCGGTGGTCAATATCGGGCAGGGTTCGATCATCGCCATTGGTCTGATGCTGATGATGGGCATGGCCGGCCTGCATATCCAGAGTGGCCATCTGACGGTTGGCGACTTCGTGGCGGTAAACACATACCTTCTGCAGCTTTACATGCCGCTGAACTTTCTTGGTTGGGTCTATCGTGAGTTACGCCAGGCGATCGTCGATATGGAACGGATGTTCGGACTTCTGGAAGAGGATGTCGATGTCCAGGATCGTCCCGGCGCTCCCGCCCTTGCCATCGACGGGGGGACAATAAGTTTCGAGGATGTGTACTTCTCCTATGGTGACAGGGCGATCCTGCAAGGTGCCAGCTTCACTGTGCCGAAGGGCAAGCGGGTGGCGGTTGTCGGGCCAAGCGGGTCTGGCAAGACAACGATCTCACGTCTGTTGTTCCGCTTTTATGATCCGCAAAAGGGGGCGGTCAGGATCGATGGCCAGAACTTGACCGAAGTGACGCAGGGCAGCGTACGCGCGTCGATCGGCATGGTGCCTCAGGACACCGTGATGTTCAACGCCACCGTCGGATACAACATCGGCTATGGCCTGTATGGTTCCAGCCAGGAGGACATCGAGGCCGCTTCCAAGATGGCGGCAATCGACGGCTTCATCGCCAATCTTCCCAAGCGATACGAAACCATGGTGGGCGAGCGCGGGTTGAAACTGTCTGGCGGCGAGAAACAGCGTGTTGCCATTGCCCGCGCCATCCTGAAACGGCCTTCCATATTCCTGTTCGACGAGGCGACTTCGGCGCTCGACAGTCGCACCGAAAAGGACATTCAGGCGTCGCTTAACGAGGTGTCAAAGGCGCGGACAACTCTGGTCATCGCGCACCGGTTGTCGACCATCATCAATGCTGATGAAATCCTCGTGCTGTCAGAAGGGCGGATAGTCGAGCGCGGTACGCATGCCGGTCTTCTGAAACTGGACGGGCTCTACAAGCAGATGTGGGACCGGCAGTCGAAAGGCTTTGCCGACAGTGATCTGGAAGATGGCGCGGATGTGGTGCCGCTTCCAGAGGCCCGGCCGGCGGAGTAGGGGGGCGGGGTGATGGCGGCAAACCCGAAGGATTTCCCTTCCGCCACCGGAGCCGGCCTTGCCATGCTTGGTGGCCGGGACATTTATGTCGAAACGTCAACCGGCCTTGTACGCGGTCACCACTGGCCAGCGCAAAAGACCGCTGGCGCGCCAATCGTCATCTGCCCCGGCTTTACCGAATTCTGTGAGAAATATGCAGGTGCGGCGTCTCGGCTGGTGGCGCTTGGACATGATGTGCTGATCATCGACTGGCCGGGGCAGGGGCGTTCCGGCCATCTTGGCGAGCTGTCGCTGTCGGTCCACCTTGATGATTTCGAAGATCATCTTGTGGCGGCGGATGCGCTGATGGCGGCGGTCGGGCTCGCCGCGCAGTCAGTGGTTTTTATTGGTCATTCCATGGGGGGGCATTTGGCGCTGCGGCTTGCGGCGCGGTATCGTCAGCAAGCCATTGGCGCCATC
>CAJWDO010000162.1 GCA_913031555.1 uncultured Alphaproteobacteria bacterium
ATTGGCAACGCCATTCCCGCCAAGCCTGTTGGCGCCATGCGCGCCGCCAGCATCCTCGCCAGCCACATACAGTCCGGGAAGGGCCGTCCGTGTGTCGGTATCGACGACAACCCCGCCCATGAAGTAATGCGCAGTCGGCACCACCTCGACCCGGCCAGCGGCAAGATCGAACCCGCAATCGGCGCAGCGCTTGACCATGCCGGCGAATTTGCGGCTGACAGTCTCCGGGCCAAGATGCGCCATTTCGATATGAACACCGCCCTGCGGGGTCACATTGCCCTTGCGCATCTCGTCATAGATGGCACGGCTGACGATATCGCGGGTGGCGCGCTCGCCGCGATCATCATGGGCGAACATGAAGCGCTCGCCGGCCCCGTTCAGCAATATGCCGCCGGCCCCGCGCAGCCCTTCTTCCAGAACCGTGCCGGTCATGCGGGTGTTGTCGCCGGCCAGCAGCCCTGTCGGGTGGAACTGCACCATTTCCATATCGCGAAGCGGCAGCCCGGCCCTGAGCGCCATTGCCAGCCCGTCCATCGTCTTGTCACCGGACGGCGTGTGGTAGCGATACATGGTCGGCCCGCCGCCGGTTGCCATCAGCACCGCCTTGGCACGCACCAACCGGAAGGTGCCGCGGCGCATATCGATCATCAGGACGCCGGAAAGACCATCACCCTCACGCCCTGGAATCAGCGCGATGGCGCGGTGTTCCTGCAGCTTTTCAACCTGGCGGCGAAGCACCTGTTCCATCAGCCTGTTGATGATCTCGATACCCGTCAGATCGCCCTTATGGACGGTGCGGTCGGCGGTCTGGCCGGCAAAGGCCTTCTGGTGAAGCGTGCCGTCGGCATTGCGGTCAAAGAAACAGCCAACTTCGTTTTCCAGCTCATGGATGCGTTCGACAGCGGTGCTGCACAACTTCCAGGCCATGTCCTGATCCGGCAGCCATTTGCCACCATTGATCGTATCCATGAAGTGCCGCTCGACCGTGTCGCCGCCACCAAGCGCCACATTATAGCCGCCCTGAACCATGCGGGTGCAGCCGCATTTTCCGATCAACCCCTTGACCGCCAGCGTGATCTTCGTGCTTTCCGGCGCGCTCTGCTGGGCATGCAGCGCGGCGAACAGCCCAGCCCCGCCCGATCCCAGGATCAGGATGTCCGTGTCATGCCGTTCAAGGGTGGCTGTCATGATCAATCCTCTCCGTTGCGCCTAGATGGCCTGCAGGAAAAACACGCCGGAAATAAAGGCCGAAACAGCCAGCGCCCCGGCGGCAAGCGTCTTGTGCGGTGCCCGCCATGGCAGCCATTCCAGCGCCATCAACCGCATCCCGCCGAACAGGTGAATGGCAAGCAGGAACACAAGGCCGAATTCCGCAAGTTTGACCAGCGGCAGTTCGGTAAAGGCAAGAAAGCTGTCAAGCCGCGCGGCATCATTCAGCGCCAGCGACAACACCCAGAAATGCAGTGGCAGGAACAGTGCCAGCGCGATCCCCGAAACGCGGTGGATGATATGCGCATACCACAGCGCATGGCCGCGTACCGGATGGCGAGACAGGCCAGTCTTGCCCGGGGTGGTCAAGCCCGGTCCGGTCATATCATCGTGACGGCCAGAACGGCGCGTCCCCCCATGACCAGAAGAACAGCGAAAATCACCATAGCCAGCGCGTTCAGCATGACGCCGCGAAGCCGGGTCCATTCCGAAATGATGGTGCGAAGGCCAATGGCGGCATGGACCGATACCGCGACAACAAACCCGCCATAGAACAGCGCCCAGAACAGGCTGCCGCGTGTCCGGCCAAGGATTTCGCCGGCACTCAAACCGCCCTGAACGGCATAGATCATCACCGCCAGATGACCAATCACCAGCGGTGCCATGATCAGCGCCGACAGGCGCTGCGCCATGTAGAGGCGAAAATCGAGCATCAGCCACGCCCCCGTGCGAAGGCGCGCCGTGCCGTGGCACGTTTTAGCCCGGCGATCGCCCCCATCGGGTCAAGATCGTTCGGGCAGTAATGCGTACAACTCCCCATCGAATGACAGCTATGGCATCCGCCTTGCGCCGACACGGCGTCGAGGAGGGCATCACCAGCATCATCGCGGGCGTCATTATACAATGTCCAGGCGCGCTGTAGCGCCGCCGGGCCAAGATAGTCGGGGTTGCCGGCGACCGTGTCGCAGGCCGCATAGCAGACCGCGCAATTGATACATTCGATGCCGGCGCTGGCCTCGATGCGCTTCGTATCATCCGGCAGCACGGCGGCAAAATCATCATGTCTGTCGGCCGAGGCGTGATGCGTTGCCTCGGCTTTCACCCATTTGTCGAAGAACGGGTCCATGTCGGTGGCAAGGTCTTTGATCACCGGCAGATTGCGAAGCGGGGCGATGCGGATCGCGCCATCCCTGATCACCCGCCCGACATGCGTGCGGCAGGTCCAGCGCGGCTCGTCATTCACCATCATCGCGCAGGACCCGCACATACCGACGCGGCAGGCGAACCGGTAGGTGAGGGTTGGATCGGCCTCCTGCTGAATCCAGGTGACGATGTCCAGCACCGTCTGACTTGGCTGCCGTGGCACGTTGAAACTCTGCCATGTGCCGCCGCCGGAATCACCGCGCCAGACAGTGACCGCGATGGGATCGGTGTCGGCGTGGTCGTCAGTGGTGGTGGCGTTGTCGAACACGGCTGTTCCTTTTTGGTGCGGCTTTCTTAAGATTTCACCATAGCCATGGATGCCACATGGCGAAACGACGAAAATCGCCGCGCCCCCTTTCCCCTGAGGGTGGCGGAGCAACGCATTTGAACATTGGCGCGAAATAGGGTAGCACGGGAACCCGTTTCGTGAATGACATCCGTAACCATCAGCGTGAGACATATGAACCCGACAATTGATCTTCTGAACAGCCACCGATCCATTCGCCGCTTTACCGAAACGCCGGTCCCGCAGGATGTGCTGACGACCGTCATCACCGCGGCACAGGCGGCGGCAAGTTCAAGCTTTCTGCAGGGTGTCACCATCATCCGCGTCACCGACATGGATAAACGCGTTGCTCTTCGCGATGTGGCGAACGGCCAGCGCTATGTCGAGGAAGCTCCCGAATTCCTCGTCTTCTGCGCCGATCTCGGCCGGTCGATGCGCTGCTGTGAGCTGCATGGCGGCGAGGCCGCGAAGGGCCTGACCGAACAATTCATCATCGCCACCGTGGACACCGCGCTCTATGCGCAGAATCTTGTCGTGGCGGCGGAATCGGTCGGTCTTGGCATCTGCTATATAGGGGCGCTTCGCAACGACCCGGCGCGGGTGACGGAAATTCTCGATTTGCCGCAGCAAGTCTATCCCGTCTTCGGGCTGTGCCTCGGCTATCCGGATCAGGACCCGGAGGTCAAGCCGCGCCTGCCGGTTTCGGTGGTGATGAAGGAAAACAGTTACAGCACCGCGGGCGAGGCCCAGGCGATTGCCGGTTATGATGAGGACATGCGGGCCTATTACGCGGCGCGCACCGACAATCAGAAGGCGCAGGGCTGGTCCGAACAGATGGCCGGCCTGCTTGGCCGCGAGGGTCGCCCTCACATGCTGGAATTCCTCCGCTCGCAGGGATTTATCACCCGGTGAGCGATCGTCTCAGTGCGCGGCAGCGTGCCGGTGCCTAGATCCCCAGATGAAGTTTTGGGGTCCAGAAGGGGCGGAACAGCTCGATTTTCGGGCAGCGGTTCATCACCACCTTCATGCCGGCATCCTCGGCCAGTCGCGCGGCCTCATGATTGACCACGCCGATCTGGCCCCACAGCACTTTCGCGCCAACCTCGATGGCCTGGCGCGCGACATCCGGCAGGTCTTCCGGCTTGCGGAACACGTCGACCATGTCGATCTGGCGGTCGACCTCGGCAAGTGACGGATAGACCTTCAGACCGCGTATGTCCTCCAGTCCGGGGCGCGGGTTGATCGGGATGATGTCGTATCCGGTCTCGCTCAGCACCCGCAAAACGCCATAGCTGAACTTCGTCTTGTCCGGGCTGGCGCCAACCATGGCGATGGTCTTCACCGATGACAGGATTTCCTTGATATAGTCGTCGCTATAAGGCTCATCATGATTCATGTGGCCCATCTGATGTCTCCTTTGCGCTGGCAATATCAGCCTTCAACTCATGCGGCTTCAGCGGATCAAGAAAAGGGTTACGATATAGCTTGTCATGGCTCTCTGTGCCGATTTCCAGAACACAGTCGGTCTTCGCTCTAGCGACACACAGAATAACATATCCGTCGGCGATCTGTCTGTTGTTCAGCGCCACCTGCGAGCGCTGGTCAATTTCACCATCAATCAGTTTCGCGGCGCAGGTAATGCAGCCACCATATTTGCATCCGAAGGGCAGATCGACACCCTGATCGCGTAGCTCGTCAAGGAGGGGCCGTTGGCCTCTGGCCTCAAAGGTCGCATTGCCCCTATTGGCGAGTGTTATCGTCGTCATAGCCAGATATCGCTCGTACAATCACCCCCCGGATAGCGGGTTTCATGACACCGTGAGGGGCCGTTGGGTTCCTTGCCGAAATCAACAGCGAAGTCAGGATCGATTTCCATGCCACCGTTTTCGGTGTCACAATTCACCATGAGCATGCATCCGCCGTTCGTGCGGATCTCCG
>CAJWDO010000163.1 GCA_913031555.1 uncultured Alphaproteobacteria bacterium
CTCGACCATCATCCGGCGACCTGTCTGGTCAATGACCACGAACTCGCGTCCCGACGTCGCAAAATGCCTGTCCTCGTCCTGCAGCGCGGTAATCGCCACGCCAAGCCCGGTCAGGCCAAGTGCCGCCATATCGTCGGGCGGTGGTCCGGCCATGAAATCACCATCGAACTCGGTGTCGATGAAGCCGGTCGTCAGAATGCCACTCCTGAAAGCGTCATTTTCCAGCACCGCAGAAAGGAACTGCCGGTTGCTGGCGATGCCGTCAATCTCGTAATGATCAAGCGCCAGATGCAGTCTGATGATGGCGGCATCGCGGGTCGGCGCGTGCGCTACCAGCTTGGCGATCATCGGGTCGTAATACATCGAGATCTCACCACCCTCATCCACCCCGGAATCAACCCGCACACTTTCCCCGCGGGGTTCGCGATAGCGGGTCAGCTGGCCAATCGAGGGCAGAAAACCACGCGCCGGGTCCTCGGCATAGACACGCGCCTCGATGGCCCAGCCATCGGCCACGATGTCATCCTGCGAGATTGTCAGTTTTTCACCGGCGGCAACCCGGATCATCTGCTCGACCAGGTCGAGCCCGTAAACCATCTCGGTCACCGGATGTTCCACCTGAAGCCGCGTATTCATCTCGAGGAAATAGAAATCCTGATCGGCACCGACGATGAATTCCACGGTGCCGGCAGAGCGGTAATCAACGGCGCGCGCCAGATCGACGGCCTGCTGTCCCATCGCGGCGCGGGTCTCGGGCGAGATGAAGGGGCTTGGCGCTTCCTCGATGACCTTCTGGTGCCGTCGCTGGATTGAACATTCCCGTTCGCCGACATAGACCACATTGCCATGCTGGTCGGCCAGAAGCTGGATCTCGATATGTCGCGGCTGGACAACGAATTTCTCGATGAACACACGTGAGTCGCCAAAGGCTGTCTGCGCCTCGTTCATCGCGGCGCGCATACCATCCGGCAGATCATCAGCACCCTCGATGACGCGCATGCCCTTGCCGCCACCGCCAGCCGATGCCTTGACCATTACCGGATAACCGATCTCGGCGGCGGCCTTGAGGGCTGTTTCGACATCCTCGACCGCACCCGGCGTGCCCGGGACCACCGAAACGCCGGTCGATTGCGCCAGTGCCTTTGACTCAATCTTGTCACCCATCACCGCAATGGCCTTCGTCGCTGGCCCGATGAAGCTGATCCCGGCCGCCTCGACAGCGGTGACAAAGGCTGCGTTTTCCGACAGAAAGCCGAAACCCGGATGAATGGCCTTGGCACCTGTCTGCTGCGCCGCCTCGATGATCCGATCGGCACGAAGATAGCTGTCGGCGGAGGCGGCGCCACCGATATGCACCGCTTCATCCGCCATGGTGACATGCGGGGTGCCGGCATCGGCATCGGAATAGACAGCGACGGTGGAGATGCCCATTTTCCGGGCCGTGCGTATGATCCGGCAGGCGATTTCGCCACGATTGGCAATCAGGATCTTATCGAACATGGTATCGGGCCCCGACGGAATGCTGTGGTTCAGAGTGGAAGATTGTCATGCTTGCGGGCCGGGTTTTCCAGTTGTTTGTCAGCCAGCATGGCCAGCGCCCGCGCGATGCGGCGGCGTGAATTTCGTGGCATGATGATGTCATCCAGATAACCGCGCCCGGCGGCGACAAACGGGTTCGCGAATTTCTCGCGATATTCATCCGTCTTGGCGGCAAGCTTGTCCGGGTCCTTGGCGTCCTCGCGGAAGATGATCCGGGCCGCGCCCTCCGGCCCCATGACCGCGATTTCGGCGCTTGGCCAGGCATAATTCACATCGCCGCGAAGATGCTTTGAAGCCATCACGTCATAGGCGCCGCCATAGGCCTTGCGGGTGATCAGCGTCACCTTCGGCACCGTCGCCTCGGCATAGGCAAACAGCAGCTTTGCGCCGTTCGAGATGATGCCGCCCGTTTCCTGTGCGAGGCCCGGCATGAATCCCGGTACATCGACAAGCGTGACAAGCGGGATATTGAACGCATCGCAGAACCGCACAAACCGCGCCGCCTTGCGCGAGGCGTTGATATCAAGACAACCTGCCAGCACCATCGGTTGGTTCCCGACAATGCCGACGGTGCGGCCATCAATGCGTCCAAAACCGACAATGATGTTGGCGGCGTAATTGGTGTGTATATCGAAGAATTCGCCATTATCGACAATTTGCAGAACGACCTGGCGCATGTCATAGGGCGTGTTGGTGTTCGCCGGGATGATCTGGTCAAGCACCGCGGAGGGTCGGTCAATCGGGTCATGACAGGGGATGACGGGCGCGCCCTCACGGTTCGAAAGCGGCAGGAAGGACATCAACGCCCGCGTCTGCATCAGCATTTCAACGTCATTTTCGAACGTGCCATGCGCGACTCCCGATACACGGCTGTGCATCTTCGCGCCGCCAAGTTCTTCTGCCGTCAGATCCTCATGGGTGACGGTTTTCACAACGTCAGGCCCAGTAACGAACATGTAGCTCGAGCCCTCGACCATGAAGATGAAATCAGTGATGGCCGGCGAATAGACGGCACCCCCGGCACAGGGACCCATGATCAGCGAGATTTGCGGCACCACGCCGGATGCGAGGACGTTGCGCTGGAACACTTCGGCATAGCCGCCAAGCGAAGCGACACCTTCCTGAATCCGCGCGCCACCGGAATCATTCAGCCCGATCAGCGGAATGCCTGTCTTGATGGCCTGATCCATGATCTTGCAGATTTTCGCGGCATGTGTCTCGGACAATGACCCGCCAAGGACAGTGAAGTCCTGCGAATAGACGAAGACAGGTCGGCCGCCTATGGTGCCATATCCTGTCACCACCCCGTCGCCGGGAACCTTCATCTCCTCCATGCTGAAATCATGGCAGCGATGCTCGACAAACATGTCCCATTCCTCGAACGAGGCGTCATCGAGGAGCAGGGTAATGCGCTCGCGCGCGGTCAGCTTGCCTTTGCCATGCTGGGTATCGATACGGCGCTGCCCTCCGCCAAGGCGGGCTTTGGCACGCCTTGCCTCGAGTTCGGCAAGAACATCAGTCATCTGAACATCCCGGAACGTCATTCATCTAATGTCGCGACTTTATGGAAAGCCACCGCGCGGATCAATTGCTTTCGGGGAATTCGGCCTTGTGGTGTCAGGCTGGCTCACACACCATGCGGACGCATCGCGCTTTTCCGCGCCTTGTTCCAGTAGCGAAAGAACCTTGCGAGGTCAGGCTCTCTGTCCAGGGTCACAAACGGGGTATCCTCGACCAGATCGACCGTCACGGCGGGCATCGCCTGCCTGATTTCGGCAATCTGTTTCACCAAGACCGGGTCGGGACTTGCCGGCACCAGAAGGCGATCGGCCCCGCACGCCGCGATCAGGCGCGGCAACATCCCGGCGGCATCGCCCTCATAGATATCAACATCAAGTTCGGCCAGCGTTTCATAGATGAAGAGCTGGCGCCTTACACCAATATGGCCTGCCGCAAACCTGTCATGGTCCCATATGAACAGCGCCTGCGCGCCCTTGTCGGCCATCGCGAAGACGGGGTGCGTGCGCCGCAACGCACCTTCATGAAGCCAGATCAGGTCAGCCATGGACAGGCCCCAGATTCGGGAACAGTAGTTTGTTCAATTTTTCATAGGAACAGGCAAGAATCCGGTTGTCAGACATCCTCGTATTGATGTCATGTCCGGTATATTTCGCGACATTGTCGAGATTGAAGATATAGGGCTTTTTCGAAAAGGTGCTGGCCACCCATTGCCAGGACAGATTGTTGCTTGCCGGATCGGCGTCCAGAAGATGTTCAAGAAACCAGACCGCGCCAGCCTGCCAGCGCACACGCCGCCAATGTACGACATAGGCCGCAAGATACATGCGGGCGTGATTGTGCAGATAGCCTGTCTCATAGAGCATGGTGATGAACTGGTCGAGGCAGGTCACGCCGGTCTGCGCGTTGATGATATCCGCCGGTAGTGCGGTGTCATATTCATCGGCATCAAACCCGGTCTTGTAGGCCTCGACGTCGTTCCAGATCCGGTCCGGATAGGCAAGATAGATACGCTGCCAGTAATCCCGCCACGCCAGCTCTTGAATGAATTTCTCAGCCTGACGCGGGTCTGCCACGGCGGCAAGCGCGTGGTTGCGAACCTCATCGAGGCTGAGGATCCCATGCCGCAGATAAGGCGACAGACGCGTCACTGCGCCGTCCAGATGGTTGCGACTGGCACCATAGGCAACCGGGTCGACAGCAGCAAGCGCAGCCTCGCCAGCCATGCGGCCGCCCTGTGATGATGCGGAATCACATGCAGGGGCTACAGCCTCTCCAGACAGGGTGGCGACGAATTCGGCCATCGCCTCTGTGCTGGCAAAGGTTTTCGGAAGGGGTGTGTAGTTCGCCATGATGTCGAAATGGGTGCCAGCACCGTGATGTCAACCACATGCTACCTTCAATCCCCTCTGGCGCTGGCGCAACACCCCCTGACCCGACTTCACCCGGCAAGGCAGGCACATTCCATCATCATCCTAGACTAGCATCCATATCAACAATATGCTGCAACGCCACCGCAAGACTGTCACGGCGTTGCACACCAGTCGCGCCTTGTAATGCTTCAATACCAATGACC
>CAJWDO010000164.1 GCA_913031555.1 uncultured Alphaproteobacteria bacterium
CCGGCTTGGCGGCTGGTATGCCTACCGGGCCAGCAAGGCGGCGCTGAACCAGTTGATGCGAACGCTGTCGATCGAGCTGGCGCGGGCCAATCCGAATGCCTGCGTGGCGACACTGCATCCGGGGACCGTCAACACCAACCTCTCAAGGCCCTTCCAGGGGAATGTGCCGGCCGAGAAGCTGTTCACTGCGGATTATTCCGCCAACTGCCTGTGGCGGGTTCTCGACCAGCTTGGCCCGGAGGCCACCGGCCAGCTCCACGCCTATGACGGAACTGTCATTCCGTATTGACCGGATCCTCGGTGCGCCCGCGAAGCGTCAGTGGCAGCTGGGCAAGCATGAACAGCGCGCTTGCCGGAGCCGCGATGAAGGTCTTGTAGAACACCCATTCGGCCTCATCAAAACCGCGCCAGACAATCTCGTTGGCGACCGCCAGCACAAGGAAGAAACAGCCCCAGCGGAGGCTCAACAGCCGCCACGTATGCTCGGTCAGCGAAAACTGACCGGCAAAGAACAGCCGCATCATCGGCCGGCCGGCAAGCAGGCCGCCAAGCAGCACTGCCGAGAACATGCCATTGAAAATCGTCGGTTGGATCTTGATGAACATGCCATCACCGAGCACCCAGGCAGCGGCGGTGACGGCAGCCGACATCAAAAGCGAGAACAGCGGAAAGGCGGCAATGCGTTTGTCGCGTAGCCAGGCAAACCCCATTACCAACGCGCCAATGCCGACCGAAAGCACCGCCGCCGCGATCAGGCCGAGATACTGATAGCCGACAAAGAACGCCAGCAGTGGCAGGATCTCGACAAAGAAGGCACCAAGCTTCACGAACCTGTCCCTCGCGGTTCAAATCGCCAGGTCATTTCGCCTTGCCCAGCAGCGCCAGCTGGAAATCCGCATCGCGGACCTTTGGCCCAAGCCAGATATTCATCAGGGCGCGGACAAAGCGGCGGTCGTCAATCTCGGCAATAACCCTGCCGCCTGTGGCCAGCACGAGCCTGCCGTCACCGGTGTGGATGAAATCCGCCGACGAGCCTTTCGGCATGTCGATGAAAGACCTTTCCATCAACGGCAGCCAGCTTTCGATCATGCTGTCGCTGGCGGCGCGCTGGCGCTTCATTTCCTTGACTGTCTGGTTGATGATCCGGTCTTTCTTGCCATTGATCAGATAGGTCAGCCGCAACGCATAGGGCGCACGCCGGTCATACTCGCCCTTTGGCGCAAAAAGCTCAGCGTCATAGATCTTGAAGAACAGCACCTGAAAGCGCGCCTGTCCGACAAGTCCGGCATCGGGAACAAAGTCGCGCATCACCTCGCCACGCGCCATCGTCGGGACGGCGATAAATGCCAGCATGGCCAGAAAGGCACGGCGTCGTGACAGCATCATCATCAGGCTCGAACCTTCGCTATTGCGGCCACGTCTCAAGATCCAGCGGACCGACCGCCGCCGCCGCGCGCCCGCGAAGGAACACGATGGTCACCGATCCGATCTCGACACCGAACTTGCTGATAAAGGCGCGGTTGATGGCGACATCCTCGTCCTGCCGGTAGATCCAGTCGTCGAAATGCACCTCGACCGACCGACCGGACATTTCCAGCACCACATCATATTCCCAGTTCAGCGCGTTCCCGGCAATTCGGCCACTGGCGGTACCGCTCACATCGGCGGCATTGCCCTCGTAGCGAATGCTGCCATCATTATCAACACCGCTGCGACGGATCACCCAGGTGCGGTCGGCGCGCTCGCCATCGTCATAGAGAAAATCCTCTACCAATGTCAGCGTATCGCCATCGACTGTGCCGGTCATGTTGACCCGGAACTGGCGGCGCAGATTGCCGAACCTGTCCTCGAAAATGCCATAGGCAACACTGTCACCGGCAAAGAAGGCGGCAAGATCCAGCGGCGGCTGGCGATCCATCAAGGTGGCCACATCCTTGCGGGCGCAGGCCGACAACCCGGCGAGAAGGCCAAGCGCCAGCAGCGCGGTGATCGCCATACCGACCAGTCGGCGCGCCAGTGAAGGTGAAGATCGTCTCATATCGATGTCCTTTCTTCGGTCCGGTCGAGCGCAGCGAGGAATCGCGAAGCGTCATCCCGGATCTCGTCAATCCGCTCGGCCGCCATGCGATCGAGCGACTTATACATCATACCAAGTCGGGCATTGCCGCCAAGCCTGTCCCGATTGCGAATCAGAAAGTCCCAATAAAGATAATTGAACGGGCACGCCCCTTCGCCAGTCTTCTTCGCCACCTTATAACGGCAATTGCCGCAATAATTGGACATGCGGTTGATATAGGCCCCACCAGCGGCATAGGGCTTGCTGGCCAGATAACCGCCATCGGCAAACAGCACCATTCCCGACACGTTGGGCAGTTCGACCCATTCATAGGCGTCGGCATAGACGACAAGAAACCATTCATTGACCTGTTTCGGGTCGAGGCCAGCCAGCAGCGCGAAATTGCCAAGCACCATCAGGCGCTGGATGTGATGCGCATAGGCATAGCGCCGCGTCTGGTCGATCGACTGCGCCATGCAGTTCATCCCGGTCGCGCCGGTCCAGTAGAAATCAGGAAGTTGGCGGTCCGCCGCCAGGAAATTCATTTCCGCATAGTCCGGCATTTTCAGCCAGTAGATGCCACGCACGAATTCGCGCCAGCCAAGGATCTGCCGGATGAACCCCTCGACCGCGTTCAGCGGCGCATGGCCGGTTACCCAAGCCCCTTCGGCGGCGCGAACGGCCTCGGCCGGCAGGATCAGTCCGGCATTCAGATAAAAACCGATATGGCTGTGATACATCCACGGCTCATCCTCGATCATCGCATCCTGATAACTGCCAAACAGCGGCAGCCTCTCAGTGATGAAATGGTCAAGCACCTCCAGCGCCTGATCGCGGGTCACGGCAAATCCGAAATCCGCCAGATCACCGAAATGCGTGGCGCAGCGTGCCTCCACCAGCGCCAGCACCTCGTCAGTGATCGCGTCAGGTTCGAACAGGCGCGGCTTTGGCACCTTCAGCGACAGATCGGGAGGTTCGCGGTTGTCGGCGTCATAATTCCATTTGCCGCCAACCGGATCACCGCCCTCCATCAGAATGTCGTGATGACGCCGCATCTCGCGATAGAAGAAGTCCATGCGGAGCTGTTTGCGGCCCTCAGCCCAGTCGACAAAGTACCCCGGTGGGCACATGAACCTGTCATCGCCGCGAATCTCGACGGGAACGCCAAGTTCGTCCTGCCAGCCACGCATCGCCGCCAGCACCCTGTATTCGCCGGGTTCGGTGGTGATCAGCCGGTCCGGCGCGTGGCTTTCCACGGCGCGGGCAATCTCGCCGGTGAAACTGCCGGTGTTCGCCGGGTCATCAAGCCGTGTATAGGCGACGGTGATGCCGTCATTGCGAAGCGCCTCGGCGAAGTGCCGCATCGCGGAAAACAGAAAGGCAATCTTGCGCTTGTGGTGTCTGACATAGGTGACCTCCTCGACCACCTCGGCCATCAGCACGACATCCTTCGCCGGATCGAGATCGGCAAGTCCGGCCAGGCCCCGGCTCAACTGGTCACCAAGAACAAGCCGCAGCGCGCCGGCCATCAGCCTGTCCCCGCACGCAGCGCGCTGAACGCTGCCAGCGCCGCCTCGCGCGATTCCTTAAGATCGACGACCGGGCGCGGATAGGTCTCACCAAGCCGCACGCCAGCCGCATCGAGAACCTCATCGGGTGCTGTCCAGGGGGCGAACAGATATTTTTTCGGCAGATCGGCAAGTTCGGGAAGATAGCGCCGGGTATAGGCACCGTCAGAGTCGAATTTCTCACCCTGCGTCACCGGATTGAAAACCCGGAAATAGGGCGCGGCGTCAGCCCCGCAGCCGGCGATCCACTGCCAGGATGCGCTGTTGCTGGCATGGTCGGCATCGACAAGACTGTCCCAGAACCAGGCCTCGCCATGATGCCAGTGAAGGCGCAGATTCTTCACCAGGAACGAGCCTGTGACCATGCGCATGCGGTTGTGCATATAGCCTGTCTGCCGCAACTCGCGCATCGCCGCGTCGACAAAGGGAATGCCGGTACGGCCAAACTGCCAGGCACGCAGCAGGCCGGCATCATCGCGCCAGTCGAACCCGTCGAACTTTGTCTGCAAATTCCGCCGTTTCAGTTCCGGATTGAAGTACAGCAGCGAATGCGAGAATTCGCGCCAGCCAAGCTCGGAACAGAAATTGTCGACATCACCCTCGGGAAGATCGGCGCGGTCGCGTGCCGCGTGCCAGATCTGGTTGACCGAAATCTCGCCCCAATGAATATGCGGTGACAGGCGCGACACATTCGGTGCCGCCGGCAGGTTTCGACCATCCTTGTAGCCGGCCAGCCCATGATCGAGAAAATCAACCAGCCGGCCGCGCGCGCCGGCCTCGCCAATCCGCCAGTGTGGCAACAGCATCTCGCCCCACGCCCGGTCGGGAAGAAGATCAAGAGACGTGATCTCACTGTCCGGCACCGCGTCGGTCACGCTGATCTCGGGAACGGGCAGCGGCGCCCGCGGCGGCGGGGCGGCAAGACAGCCGCGCCGGTAGAAAGGGGTGAACACCTTGAACGG
>CAJWDO010000165.1 GCA_913031555.1 uncultured Alphaproteobacteria bacterium
TGCGCCATGCTTGAGAGATTTATTCTGACTGTCCTGCGGCAGTTCATCCAGTCCGGGCAATTAACCATCATCATCCCGAGCGGCCGGCAGGTTCAATTCGGGACCCCTGGCACCGGTCCGGTGGCGGAAATCACCGTCCATGACCAGTCAACATTGCGGCGCCTTGTGACCCAGCCTGACCTTGAATTCGGCGAGGCTTATATGAATGGTCGTCTGACACCGGGCGCTGGTGGGCTCGAGCCTTTGATGGACCTCATCATGGCGAATTCAGACAGCTGGTCTCGGCATTGGGTCGGGCGAATAACGCTTGGCGTTGGCAATCTTCTTGCTGCCTTCAGACACCTGAACCTGCCGGGGAGGTCACGCCGCAATGTGGCGCATCACTATGATCTGACGGATGAGTTGTTCGATTGTTTTCTCGATCCCTGGCGACAATATTCCTGTGCCTATTTCCATAGTGCCGAGGACTCCCTCGAAATGGCACAGATCACCAAGCTTGCCCGAATCGTCGCCAAACTCAACCTGCAGGACGGCCACCGCGTTCTTGATATCGGTTGCGGATGGGGTGGTCTGGCGCGGGCGCTTGCGACATGCCGCAGGAATGTCAGCGTTCGCGGAATCACATTGTCCGAACGTCAGCTTGCCCATGCAAGACTGGCAGCAAACCAGACCAACAAAGCGGACTCACTTGATTTTCAGCTTCTCGACTATCGTTACCAGCAGGGCAGCTTTGACCGTATTGTGTCGGTCGGCATGCTTGAACATGTCGGGCCACGAAACTACGCCACCTACTTTGACCGGGTTGCCGATCTTCTGGCACCTGGAGGCGTCGCGCTGATCCACAGCATCGCGGTCCACCGCCGCGCCGCGCCGATGAACCGGTGGTTGACACGCTATATTTTCCCGGGCGGGTATCTGCCATCGATTGAACAGCTTGTCCGCGCCACCTCTGGCCGTGGTTGGAAACTGCTGGATCTCGAGGTGATGCGCAGCCATTACGCGGACACGCTGCGACACTGGCGTCTTCGGTTTCTGACGCATCGTGACAGAATTCAGGAAATGTATGACGCACGCTTTGTGCGGATGTGGGAATTCTATCTTCTTAGTTGTAAATATTTTTTCCGAAGCCAGCATGGTATGATCGTCCAGGTGCTGTTGTCTGACGATCATCTTGCCGTGCCGGACAGCCGTGCCTATCTCCACGATCTCGAAACCGAATTCAGGGCCATACTTTGTCAAAACTCCCCTTCTGGAAACGCAAAACTCTAAGCGAGATGGCTCCCGGGGAATGGGAATCGCTCTGCGACAGGTGCGGTAAATGCTGTGTTCTGAAGATTGAGGACGCCGATACCGGCGAGGTTCATTATACCGATGTGGCCTGCCGGTTGCTGGATTGCGACAACGCCACCTGCATTGACTATCAGAACCGAAAGACATTCGTGCCCGATTGCATCACGCTGAGCCCGCAAAATCTCGAGACGCTTACATGGATGCCGGACAGCTGCGCCTACCGCGTCATCGCCGAAGGCGGCGACCTGCCATCATGGCACCATCTTGTCAGCGACGATCCGGAATCAGCGAAGCGCGCCGGAGCCACAGTTGCAGGACGGGTGTTCCCCGAGGATTCAGTCGATGATAACGATATGATCGACCACATCACGACATGGTGAGGCGGACCGCAATACCGAAGCGCGGACGGCTGGCATGAGCCGGAATGGATGGATCCTGATAGCGCTGTTGACGGCACTGGCGCTGGCCACAATCTGGAACACCGAAAGCGGCGGACCGAAGAAACGCTGGCACCTGTGCAAGGAATCACTGGTGACGCAAGTCTTCACAGGTGCCTGCACGCTGCGCTTTGGTGGTGAGACAACGCCCTCCTGAGGATACCCGGCCCTCCTGAAGACAGTCCATATTTTACGTCAGGCACCGAACAGCCGGTTCCATTCCTCAGGCGACAGGTCGCGAAGCTCGGCCCGCCATTCGGCGCCAACCTTCATACCGCGCTGTACGGCCGGGCGCTGGATCATCGTGCGTCGCCATCGCGCCACATTCGGATAATCCTCGATCACGACGTTCTGGCGTTCATGGGTGCGGGTCCAGGGGAAAATGGCGATATCGGCAATCGAGTATCCGTCCGCCACATATTCACGCCCCTCAAGACGACGGTCGAGGACGCCGTAGAGACGGTTCGCCTCGTTGCTGTAGCGCGTCATCGCGTATTCGACCTTCTCCTTGGCGTAGAAATTGAAATGGTGCGCCTGTCCCAGCATCGGACCAATGCCGCCCATCTGCCACATCAGCCATTCAAGGACGGTCTTGCGGGCCGCGCCGTCCGAAGGCAGCAACATACCCGTTTTTTCCGCCAGATAGATAAGGATGGCGCCTGATTCAAAGACACCGGTCGAGGCCCCGTCCGGTCCGTCATGGTCGATGATCGCGGGGATACGGTTGTTCGGGCTGAAGGCAAGGAATTCCGGCTTGAACTGCTCTCCCTCGCCGATGTTGACGCGATGCGCCTCGTAAGGAAGCTCCATTTCCTCAAGCGCAATCGAGATCTTGTGCCCGTTCGGAGTTGGCGCGTAGTGAAGTTCAATCATGGCGCTGTTATTCATGGGAGGGTCCGTTTCCTTTCGTGATGCGCCAAACCACGCAACGTGACTGCTGTCATCACCCGCTATATAATCGGTTTAAGGCCATCTTCCAACCGCGCGGCAATTATCGACCAACCGCCCCGCCACGACACACCCAGTCAGGATCATGATTATGTTTTTCGTACCGATGCGGCACAAGGATGCCGGACTGTCTCACAATCCGCTGAAGGCCATTGTCTCACCGCGCCCGATTGGCTGGATTGCCTCAAAGGGCGCGGATGGCAGTTTCAATCTGGCGCCCTACAGTTTTTTCAACGCCATTTCCGAAGATCCGGCGATGGTCATGTTCTCGGTGCAGTCGGACAGCGAGGCACATATCAAGGACAGCCTTCGCAATGTCGAGGAAACAGGTGAATTCGTGGTGAATATTGTCAGTCAGGGCCAGTTCGAGGCAATGAACATCTCATCCGGGACCTATGCCTATGGCGAAAATGAATTCAGCCTTGCTGGTCTGGACATGGTCCCGTCGCAAACGGTGGCGGTACCAAGGGCCGGCGGCGTGCCGGCGGCGCTGGAATGCACGCATTTCCAGACCATCTCGCTGCCCCGCAACGCATCCGGCGGCGGCTATATTCTGGTCATTGGCACGGTTACGGGGATTTACGTCGATGACGGGGTGGTCGAGGACGGTATGATCAAATATGACAAATTCATCCCGATCAGCCGGCTTGGCTATCGCGATTATGGCCGCAGCACAGACATCTTCCAGGCCACGCGGCCGGGCCAGAATTGATCAGCAAACAGTGTCAGCGTTGCGTGCAGCTGGAAATGGTGGCGGTGACATAGCCATGCAGCGTGGAGTCCGCGAAATCCAGCAGCAACACCCAATCCTCGGCCGGGATCATGGCCTGGAAGGGCAGCGTGCCTTCCGTAACCTTCTGCCCGTTGAGAAACGCCATTCGCACAGTCAGCGGCATCTTGCGGTCAAAGCTTGGCACCTCACGCGATGATTTGCGGTCGGCCTCTCCCTCGACATGCAGGTTGAGGGCCCCGTCAAATAACATTGCCTTTGATTCAGGCCCGCCATAGAGCGGTGTGGCGACTGCGATGTTCAGTGTTTCAAGTTGGCGGCAGTTCGACGGGCGGCCAAGCTTCTGGATGGCGTGGATGATCTGTGCCGGTGCGACCCCGCGGGCGATTTTCTTCGTTACCAGTGCCTTGAGTTCGGCGTCATTGTCCTCAGCGAGTTCATCGACCTTGTTTTTGGCCCGCGCCTCGGCAAGTTCCATGTCCAGACGCTGCAGCTCGGTACTGAGTTCGGCGATCTGCTGATTATTTTCATACAGTGTGCGCTCCGCCTCGGCGCGCAGGCTGCCGGTATCGGCATGCCCCCACAGCCAGCCAACCCATAACACACCGGCAACAACACTGAACCGCAAGAGCAAAAGCAACCAGCCGCGCATCTCACGTTTTCTATATCGTTCCTGCGTTTCAAAAAAATCCATCATTTTCCGCCACTCATGCGCTGGACCGCGTTGGATAACGGGCCGCATGACACCTGCTCTGACCTATATCAGTTGATAAAGCAAACAGATGAAAAGGCAAGATGCCATAGGTTATTTGACTTGAAATTTAGCCATCGTCTGAGGCACCATTGGGCCATGCCACTCTCAAAAAAATCCAAAGCCATACCGCCACATATATCTGCCTCTTCTGGCAACGCGCCTAGCCGCGCTTGGCAGCGTATGCTAAGTGGCCGACGTCTGGACATAATCGATCCGTCACCAATGGACATCGAGATAGAGGATATAGCCCACGGATTGGCGCGGGTTAGTCGCTGGAATGGTCAGACCAAGGGCAAATACCCGCTATCTGTTGCCCAGCATTCGGTAATTGTCGAAAAATTGGTGCAGGTGAACGCGCCCGATCTCGACCAGAAATGGCGCCTTGCAACTTTGCTGCATGATGCGCCGGAATATGTGATCGGAGAC
>CAJWDO010000166.1 GCA_913031555.1 uncultured Alphaproteobacteria bacterium
TGGTATAAAATGTAATACTTTTGTGATGGGTAAAAATATTATAAACAAAAAAATCATTTATTTATTATTTACTATAAAACTTTTGTTTTATAGTAAAATAAATATTTATACTATGTAAACATTCAATATCCAATATTAATAAAAGGAAGCTCTCCAACTTTTTGGACATGCACAAAAACTCTCACACCATTTTTCGTCTGGTATGGAGCTTTTGAGACAAACCTTCTCATGATTCCATTCTTCAGAATCAATGAGGGCATTTGAGGGAGTGGCGGAAATCTGAAGGATCTTGATATTCGCACCGCGCTGGTCGGCAAGACGCATATGGCGGCCCACAAGCCGGCGATGAAGCGGCTTGGAATCGACGCGGATTCTGCGGTTGGGGTGCATGTCTCGCAATGCGGGTTCGAGCCGTATGAGCGTGATGACGGGTTGAACCCGACGGAACGGCTTCCGGCAGGTGGTATCGCCTATAACCGCTACATGCGGGACAAGGGTTATGATGGCGAGAATCCCTGGCATGACTGGGCCAATGCCGCCGAGGATGAGGAGGGGAATATCCTGTCGGGCTGGCTGCTGGCGCATGCCGACAAGCCGGTCCGCGCCGCCGAGGAGGATACCGAGACTCCCTATATGACGCGGCGCGCCATGCAGTTCATCGACGAGGCCGAGGACAACGGCCAGCGATGGTGCTGCCATCTGTCCTACATCAAGCCGCACTGGCCCTATGTCGCGCCGGCGCCCTATCACGACATGTATGGCGAGGATGACCTGATCCCGGCGGTGCGCCATGAGAGCGAGCGTCAGAACCCGCATCCGGTCTATGACGCCTTCATGAAAATGCGCGTCGCCGAGGTCTTTTCGCGTGACGGAGTCCGCGAACATGTACTTCCCGCCTATATGGGGCTGATCAAGCAGATCGACGATCAGATCGGGAAATTGATGTCGTTTCTCGAGGAACGCGGCCTTCTCGACAACACGATGATTGTCTTCTGTTCGGACCATGGCGACTATCTTGGCGACCACTGGATGGGCGAAAAGGACATGTTTCACGAACAGTCGGTCAGGGTGCCGATGATCATCTATGACCCGCGACGTTCGGCCGACGTCACGCGGGGCACGGTTGAAACGCGCCTTGTCGAGGGGGTCGATCTGCTGCCGACCTTTGTCGAGGCGTGTGGCGGCGAGGTGGCGAACCATATCGTTGAGGGCCGCTCGCTGGCACCTTTGCTGGCTGGCGAGGCACCGCCGGACTGGCGACAGGTGGTTTTCTCGGAATATGATTACGGCCACCTGCGCATGCGTGTGCTGCTTGATCGCCGGCCTGATGAATGCCGCATGGTCATGGTCTTCGACGGGCGCTACAAGTTGGTCTATTTTCAGGGATACCGTCCGCTGCTTCACGATCTGGAGACGGACCCGGAGGAATATTTCGACCGTGGCGAGGACCCGGAATACGCACCGGTGATCGAACGGTTGACGGCGCACCTCAATGAATGGGCGCTGACAGCAAAATATCGTGTGACAAGAAGCGACAGTGATGTCGCGGCCTACACAAACAATAATGGTAAGCTCAGAGGTGGTATCGTTCTGGGGTTCTGGGACGAGGCGGAATTGCTGGCAGCCCGGCAAAAAGCCGGCCTTATCAAGGATGACGACTGATACCGTGTGGACGGTACGGCCAGAGTGTAACAGGCAGACGGTAAAGGGATCAGGACATGTATCAGGCGCCGGTAGATGATATGAAATTCGTGCTTCGACACCTTGTCGGGCTGGACGGAGTGGCGGCGCTGGATGGTATGGAGATGGTGTCGGACGACCTTGTCGATGCTGTCCTCGATGAGGCCGGCAAGCTCGCCGGTGAGGTGATCGCGCCGCTGAACCATGGCGGAGATGTTGCCGGGTCGATACGCCATGATGATGGTCGGGTGTCGACTCCGGCCGGCTTTGCCGATGCCTGGAAAGCGATGTCCGAGGGTGGCTGGATCGGACTGAACGCGGCGCCGGACCATGGCGGAATGGGGCTGCCGCAATGCGTCAGCGCCGCCGTCAACGAAATGTGGAACGGTGCCAATATGGGGTTTGCGCTGTGTCAGCTTTTGACGCAGGGCGCGATCCACGCGCTGGAGATTGTCGGCAGTGATGCGCAGAAGGACACCTATCTGCCACGACTGAATGCCGGCGAATGGTCGGGCACCATGAACCTGACCGAACCTCAGGCCGGAACGGATCTGGCGGCGCTTCGCACGACGGCGACGCCGGAGGATGACCACTATCTGATCCGTGGCCAGAAGATCTACATCACCTATGGTGAACACGACATGAGCGAGAACATCATCCATCTCGTTCTGGCGCGCCTTCCCGATGCACCGCGGGGCGTAAAGGGCATCTCGCTGTTCATTGTGCCGAAATATCTTGTCAATGAGGATGGCAGCCTTGGTGCGCGCAATGATGTGCACTGCCTGTCGATCGAGAAAAAGCTCGGCATCAAGTCATCGCCGACGGCGGTGCTGCAATATGGCCAGGATGGCGGCGCTGTCGGCTATCTTCTTGGTGAGGAGAATCGCGGCCTCGACTGCATGTTCCTGATGATGAACAGCGCCCGCTTCGATGTCGGGCTTCAGGGGCTGGCGATTTCCGAGCGTGCCTATCAACAGGCTGTTTCCTATGCTCGTGACCGGGTTCAGGGAACGCCGCTGGAGCGCGAACGCGGCGATGCCATCGTGCATCATCCGGATGTGCTGCGGCTGTTGACCGGGATGCGGGCCGAGATTGAAGCAATGCGTGCGCTGCTTCTTGTGGGCGGGGCCAGCCTTGACCGGGCGCATCTGCTGTCGGGTGATGATGCCGCATTCTGGCAGACCCGCGCCAATCTTCTGATCCCTGTGATCAAGGGATGGATGACCGAGCGGTCATTGCAACTGACCTCGGACGCCGTTCAGGTTCATGGCGGGATGGGATTCATCGAGGAAACCGGCGCGGCGCAGCATCTTCGTGATGCGCGAATCCTGCCGATCTATGAAGGCACGACGGCAATTCAGGCAAATGATCTGATCTTCCGCAAGACGCTGCGTGACAATGGGGATGCGGTGCGCATATTGCTTGCCGAAATCCGCGATGACATGGGCCGGATCGCTGGTGGCGGAAATGGTGTGGCCGGTCTTGCCGGGTCCGTCAACGCGGCCTGCGATACCGCCGAAGGTGTTCTGGATACCGTCCTGGCGCGCGCCAACGCACCGCGCGACGCCGCGGCGTCGGGGACCGATTTCCTGATGATGCTTGGCTATCTTACCGGCGGCTGGCAACTTGCCCGTGGTGCCGCTGCCGCCGCGACGGCACAGGCGGCAGGCGAAGGCGACCCCGCCTTCATGATGGCGAAACAGGCAACTGCTGGCGCCTATATGGCCTATTGCCTGCCTGAGATTGGCAAGATGGCGGCCCGTATCGCCACCGGCCCCGAGGCACTGGCAAGCATGGACCCAGCCTGGCTTTAGGGATTCCGGCAGTTGTGATTCCGGCTGGCGCTAGTTTCTGATCGCTTCCCCGTCATCCAGCATGCTGCTGATCCTTGCATGGGTCTGGGGTGTTTTTGCCAGCCTGATGAAGGCGGCGCGCTCGCGAGCGTAAAGCTCCTGCTCATCCGCTGTCTCAACATCGTCGTCACCACGCAGCATGACGCTGGCTATCGCCATCGCCACCGTCTTGTCATGCGGCATGAAATCCCCGCGGTCGACTCCCTCCTGCATGAAGGCCTCCATCCTTGGCGCCAGCGCGCCATCGGCCAATTGTGCCACAGGCGGTTGCGGGGGGCTGTAACCATCCTGCATCGCCGTCACCATCTCGATGGCGCGGGGCAGCAGCCGGTCGCGATTCATCACCGTGTCGTCGCGTGATTCCAGAAAATACATCATCCGCGCTGACAATTGCGGTGACGATCCGGTGGCGCCATAGCCGATATTCATCCAGGTCTGCCAGGCCGCATCGTCCCAGTTCTGCTTGGCGTTATGCCAGCGGAAATAGGTGTCCTTGATCCCACCACCACCGGGAACAACCCCGACACCGGCCTCGACAAGCCCCATCACCGAATTGTTGTGGACAACCAGCCTGTCGCAATGCGCCAGCACTTCATACCCGCCGCCCGCGGCAAGGCCCGACGGCGCGCCGACAACCGGCACCGGCGTGTATTTCAACCTGCACACCGCCTGCTGGAAGCGCGCCAGAAAGCCGTCGATACCGTCCCAATCACCAGCCTCGATATAGGCCCGGAACGCGTTCAGATCGACGCCGGCCGAGAAATGCTGCGCATCGTTATGGATGATGATGCCGGCGCCATGATCCTCGGCCGCCGCGGCGACAATCTGCATCGATTCATCGGTCAGCGCATTGGCCTTGGAATGAAACTCGACAAGCCGCAGATCACCGTCGAGGGCGAACAGGCTTGCCGCGTTGTTGCTGGTAATCGGCGTCAATGTCTGGCGCGTCATGTGGAAGCGCATCACCCCGGCCGGCAGGCTGACCGGCCGGTAATCGCCATTGGCATGCCGCACGGTCAGAACGCTGTCACCGGCGCGATAGACAGGCCCG
>CAJWDO010000167.1 GCA_913031555.1 uncultured Alphaproteobacteria bacterium
GTACCACCATCAGTCCAGTCGAAAATCCGGTCGACATATTCCCAATATTCGCCAAGAGTCTCACCTTTCTTGGCGAATACCGGCACACCAGCCGCCGCGATGGCAGCCGCCGCCTGGTCTTGCGTCGAATAGATGTTGCAGGACGCCCAGCGGACATCGGCGCCAAGCGCCGCCAGCGTTTCAATCAGCACCGCTGTCTGCACGGTCATGTGAAGACAGCCGGCAACACGGGCACCTTTTAGCGGCCTTGCAGCGCCAAATTCTTCGCGAAGCGCCATCAGGCCCGGCATTTCAGTCTCGGCGATGGACAGCTCCTTGCGTCCCCAATCGGCAAGGCTCAGGTCAGCCACAATATAATCGTTGGACATCAGAAATCTCGTCAGTGGTTTTAAGAAAACGTCGAGAGGCTTATCAGATATCGGATGGCAAGGGAAGCGGCTTGGCCCGCGGCATGTCAACCCGAACTGCCAAGTTCACGATGCGCCACTTTCACACCATATCCCTGTTCGCGAAGCCACGAGGCCATTGTCTCGACAGCCCAGACCGATCGATGCTGGCCGCCGGTACATCCAAACGCGATGGTCAGCAATGGCCGTCCTTCGCGGGACATCCGCGGCAGCATTTCAGTCAGCATGGCCTTGAAGGAATCGAGAACCGCAATGGCCTTGTCATCGTCATTCAGAAAGCCGGCCACGGAGTCGTCACGTCCATCTTGCTGGCGCAGTGCCGTTACCCAATGTGGGTTCTCGGCAAAGCGCATGTCAATGACCATATCGCTGTGGTCGGGAATGCGCCGACGATAGGAAAAACTGAGCAAACGCAGGCTGATCTGGAAGGCCTCTTCAATGCCAAGGCTGGCCAACAGCGACTGGCGAAGATCCGACGGTTTCGTACTGCTGGTATCAAGCCTTATATCAGCAAGCGGGGCGATATCGTCCATTCGGTCAAGGTCCGCAGTGATGGCGTCTGCCAGCGTGCCGCTTTCAGCCAGCGGATGCTGGCGCCGTGTGGCATTGAACCGCCGTAACAAATCATCCTGCGAGGCCGCAAGATAGACAGCGGTGAATTGATCCGGAAATTTGCGCTGCAGATTGCCGACAAGCGTTTCCACGGCACCAACCGAAAATCCGGTCGTGCGGGCATCAAGCCCGATGGCGAGGCTACGGCCACCCGCCTCGACCTCCATGGCGACAAGCGTGTCAATCATCGCCAGCGGCAGATTGTCGACCGCCTTGATGCCGCAATCCTCCAGGATGTTTAACGCTGTCGACAGACCTGCGCCCGAGGCTCCTGTCACGAGGATCAATCTTGGCGCTTCATCATCCATACCCGTATCCTAACAGCTTCGGCGGGACTGCAACAGGGGCTAGGCCTTTGCCACTGGCAGGCTCAGGGTAAAACAGGCACCCTCTTCGTTCGATGCAATCAGATCGCCACCATATCCATGCGCAATCTGCTGTGCGATCGACAATCCAAGTCCGGAATGCTCGCCAAATGCCTCGCTTTCCGGGCGTTCTGAATAGAAGCGGGTAAAAATCTCCTGCAACCGGCCCGGCGGAATCCCAGGCCCCTGATCACGGACCTGTAGCCGCGCCATACCATCTTCACCCAGATCAATGGAAAAAATGATCTGGGTGTCAGCGGGCGCAAAGGACACCGCATTGCCAAGCAGATTGTCGAGGATCTGGACAATCCGCCCATCATGAACCGACACCGTTACCGGCACATCGGATATTGTCGCCTCAAGCCGGTGCGTGGCGGTGGTGGTCTGACGCGCCTCGACAAAATTCGTTACCAGATCGCGGAGATCGATCACGCTTGCCGACTCTGTCGCCATTTCATTGTCAAGCCGGCTGGCGCGTGAGATGTCGGTGATCAGCCTGTCGAGACGCCCAACATCGCGAAGGATCACATTCATCAGCTTTTGCTGCTGCTCGGGGTCGGAAATCCGGCTGATTGTTTCAGCGGCGCTGCGAAGCGATGACAGCGGATTTTTCAATTCATGCGCCACATCTGCGGCGAAACCGGCGGTTGCCACCATACGCTTCTGCAACTCGTCGGTCATGTCGATCAGGGATTCGGACAGCTTGCCGATTTCGTCGCGACGGCGCGGCAAACGCTGCATCCGCACCGACAGATCACGACTTCGCCGCAAATTGTCGGCCTCATTGGCAAGATAGGTGATCGGCGTCGTGATCGACCGTGCCAGATAGACACTGAGCGCGATGGTGATCAACAGGACGATGCTGAAAAGCTGGATGAACACAACATTGACGTCGGCGATTTCCTTCTCGATCTTGCCGCCACCAATGCTGACCAACAATGCACCGCGGACCAGCCGCAGATCCTGGATTGGAACCGCTACCGACAATACCAGACGACCACGCGGATCGTGGCGAAGCTGGCGCGCCGGCTCGCCAGCCAGCGCCATCAGAACCTCGTCATAATCGTTGGCTTGCTGGCGCGCGCGTTCACGGTACACCGGCAATGCCAGATTGCTTCCGATCATGCCGGCAGCACGGCGCATAATCGCCTGGAAATAATCCGAGGATCGCTGCAAGGGCCCGCGCGCCTCGCGGCGACGTAGCCGCGCCCGGCCGCTGCCGTCGCCGGCCTGCGCCGTGTCGGCAAGAAGCCAGCCATCATGACGAAAGACCCGCGCCCGCAATTCGGTGCCATAGCCAACAAGCGGCAACAGATGGTTCATGGTTTCCGGCGACAGACGGCGACGCGCCAGCCCACCATCAATCTCGGACTGTGCCAGCGCCAGCGAGCGTGCCAGCGTGAAGCCCTGGCGTTCCAGCGCGGTGAATTCCGAGCGGATCAGGGTGGTGCGGTACTGATCGATAGAAAACAGGCCGATGATGAACAATACCAGCGGCACCAGCATGATGGCCATGATCCTGGTGCTGAGGCGGCTCATCCGGAAGCGCAACCTCACCAGCGGCCTGCCAATGGACCCCCGCGCCAGAAGGCGCCGCACCAGAGATTTCAATTTAGCCTTCACCGTCGGCACCATCCGTTGCAAACCGCCCACTCAACATGCCCACTCAACGTGCCCATACAGACACGCCTGTAGAGACACACCTGTAGAGGCATGGCACATGCCGGACGATCCGGCACCCATAGACCCGATGTCTACGCCCTATACTTATACCCTATGCCGTAAAGTGTTTCGATATTGTCGAAGGTGGAATCCTGAACCCTGATCTTGCGACGAAGCCGCTTGATGTGGCTGTCGATGGTGCGGTCATCGAGAAACACCGACTCACCATAGGCAGCATCCATCAACTGGTCACGGTTCTTGACCATCCCGGGACGCAAGGCCAGCGCCTGCAGGATCAGGAACTCGGTCACGGTCAGCTTGACCTCCTCGCCCTTCCAGCTGCACAGATGCCGGTCGGGGTCCATCAACAACTCGCCCTGGCGAACGATGTTTGGCGCCGACATATCCATCTCACCCTGACTGGCACGGCGCAGGACGGCGCGGATGCGTGCAATCAAAAGACGCTGCGAGAAGGGTTTGGTGATGTAGTCATCAGCCCCCATGCCGAGGCCAAGCGCCTCGTCGAGCTCGTCATCCTTGCTGGTCAGGAAAATGACCGGGAGGCTCGAGTCGCCACGGATTTTCTGCAGCAGTTCCATGCCATCCATGCGCGGCATCTTGATATCGAGAACGGCCAGTTCGACAGGACGGCGGCCAAGGCCGCGAAGCGCCGTCTCACCATCATGATAGCAATCAACCTCAAAACCTTCATTCTCCAGCGTCAGCGACACCGACGTCAGAATGTTCTGGTCATCATCGACAAGCGCAATCCGTGTTCCCATGCCAAATCTCCTGTCTTTGGATCGAATTCATCGGTGGCTAGCAACACCCATCATGATCCCGGTCTAGCCATCAAAAAGGGCCAAGATAGGGCGGCTTTATCCCGCCCTGCCGCAATGCCGCCGCAATGCTGCCAGAAGTCAGGCGATCGTCCCCAGCCTTTGGCGGCGGTTGTTGGCGGCGGTCAGTGCGCCTCGGCCCAGCTGTCGGCAATACCGGCTTCAGCGACAAGCGGCACCGCCAGCTCCAGCACCGGCGCGGCGGCGGCCTCCATGACCTGCTTGATGGTCTTCACCGCATCCTCAGCCGTCGCTTCATCCGCCTCGAAGATCAGTTCGTCATGAACCTGCAGCAGCATCCTCGCGTCGAGCCCGGCCTCGGCAAGCGCGCCCGGAATGCGGATCATCGCCCGCTTGATGATATCGGCGGCGCTTCCCTGAATCGGCGCGTTGATGGCCTGACGTTCGGCAAAGCCGCGCTGCGCCGGGTTGCCGGCGGTGATCCCACCAATATGGATGCGCCGCCCGAACAGCGTCTCGACATGACCGGCCTCGCGCGCCTCAAGCTTGATACGTTCCATATATGACCGGATGCCAGGAAAATTCTCGAAATAGGCATTGATGAAATCGCGGGCCTCACCCTGCCTTATGCCAAGCTGGCGCGCCAGCCCGAAGCCAGAAATGCCGTAGATAATCCCAAAATTGATTGCTTTGGCGCGTCGGCGTGTTTCGGCATCCA
>CAJWDO010000168.1 GCA_913031555.1 uncultured Alphaproteobacteria bacterium
TGCCTGCCGAGATGGGCGACCGGATCGTCGACAATCTTCCCGGTGCCAGCGACACAACGAAAGACATTCAGGATGCCGGCGAGAACCTTGGCAAAGCCAGCGACAGCCTCGGCGAGGCCGGTGATTCCAGCCTTGACCTGCTGGAAGATGAAACATCCAACTGATCGGCGGCACGGAAATGGGGCGGCACCCTGATTACCGGTGCGAATTGTCGGCGCGAATTGCCAGCATGATTTGCCAACTTGATTTGCCAACTTGATTTGTGGGGGGAATTCCCCAATAACCAAAAGCCAAGAGTCGGAGCGCAGCGTGATTAACTACAGCAGAATCCATCCTCGGGCAGGCCGATGACACCTGCCAAACACACCATCCAAGAGACCCCCGCGCAACTTGACGGATTTCATGAAGAGTGCGGTGTTTTCGGTGTCTATGGGACCGATGAAGCCAGCGTCTTGACCGCGCTCGGACTGCATGCGCTACAGCATCGCGGCCAGGAGGCGGCTGGCATAGTCACCTTTGACGGCAGCACCTTCCACGCCCATCGCGCGCTTGGCCATGTTGGCGAGAATTTTGGCGCCAATTCCCCACAGATGAAGGAACTTCGCGGTCATGTAGCGATCGGGCATAACCGCTATTCTACAAGCGGTAATGTCAATCCGTTCATGGAAATCCAGCCCTTCTCATCGGAACTTGCCTTTGGCGGATTCGCGCTGGCGCATAACGGCAATCTGACAAATGCCAGCAAGCTGCGCGCCTCATTGATCGAAACCGGCAGCCTGTTCCAGTCCTCCTCCGACACCGAGGTCATCGTCCACCTCGTCGCACGCTCGCATCAGGCCGATGTCACCGGCAGGCTGACCGATGCGCTGAAACAGATTGATGGTGCCTATTCGCTTGTCTGCATTGCCGATGACATGCTGATCGGTGTTCGCGACCCACATGGCGTGCGCCCACTGGTACTTGGCCAGCTTGGCGACAGCTGGATCATGACATCCGAATCCTGCGCGCTGGATATCGTCGGCGCCAGCCATGTTCGCGACCTCGAGCCTGGTGAGATGCTGGTCATCGACAAGGATGGTGTTCACAGCCACAGACCTTTCCAGCCGGTGCCACCACGATTCTGTGTGTTTGAATATATCTATTTCTCGCGACCGGATTCCGTGGTCGAGGGGCGTGGTGTCTATCATGCCCGGAAATCCATCGGGGCCGAACTGGCGCGTGAATCCCACATTGATGCCGATATGATCATCCCGGTTCCCGACTCCGGTGTACCGGCGGCGCTTGGTTATGCCGAGGCATCCGGGATTGCCTTCGATCTCGGCATCATCCGCAACCACTATGTCGGCCGCACCTTCATCCAGCCAACGCAGAAGGATCGCACCGACTCAGTAAAGCTCAAGCACAACGCCAATCCCGAAGCGGTGCGCGGCAAGCGTATCATTCTTGTCGATGATTCGATTGTGCGCGGCACCACATCACGAAAGATCGTCACCATGATGCGCAATGCCGGCGCCGCAGAGGTACATATGCGGATCGCCAGCCCACCAACGACGCATTCCTGTTTTTACGGCGTCGACACGCCAAGCCGGGACCAGCTGATCGCAGCACAATTGTCGATCGCCGAGATCGCGCGCGAGATCGACGCCGACAGCCTCGCCTTCATCACCGTCGATGGCATGTATCGGGCGATTGCCGATACTGTTCGCGACCCTGACACACCACAATTCTGCGATGCGTGCTTCACTGGCGAATACCCGATCCCGTTGGCCTCGGGCCTGAGCGCCAAACGAGTCTCACACGGGAGTGGAGCCTGATGTCCATTGCCACTCCCGATCTGTCCGGAAAGCTGGTTCTGGTAGCCGGCGCGACGCGTGGTATCGGCCGGGCAGTCGCCATGGCCGCCGCCACCGCCGGCGCCGAACTTGTCATAACAGGGCGGACAACCGGCGCCCTTGAAGAGGTCGATGACGAAGTCAAGGCCATTGGCGGACACGCCACCATCGTCGAGATGGACATGAAGGACACAGCCGCCATGCCGCGGCTCGCCGCCGCCATCGCCGAACGGTGGGGTCGTCTTGACGGGTTGGTTGCGAATGCGGCCATCCTGACCGCGCTGACTCCTGTCGGGCATGTGACGCCGGAAGACTGGGATAACAATATCGCAATCAACCTGACCGGCCAGTGGCATATGATCCGCGCCTTTGACCCGTTGCTGCGCGCCGCGCCCGCCGGCCGCGCCATTCTGGTCACGTCCGGGGCCGCTGTTGGCAGCTTTCCGTTCTGGGGACCCTACGCGGCCACCAAGGCAGTCCTTGAGGCGCTTGGCAGGTCATGGGCCGGCGAAAGCGAGCAGACCGATCTCAGGATCAACATGCTGAACCCCGGCGGCACAGCGACAACGATGCGCGCCTCAGCCTTTCCCGGCGAGGACCCGGAAAGCCTGCCGCGGCCGGAGGATATCGCCCCGGCCTTTCTTGCCCTGCTGGCGGATGATTGCCGGTATCATGGCGAGGTTGTCGATGCCCGGGAATTAATCGGTCTCTAAACTGTGACGGGAATGTAACGCGCTGGCTGGATGGCACTCCGTTGCCGGGCCGGCAGTGGCACCGGACGACGAAGAATGTCAGCCGCAAGCAGATCCCCAAGAAGTGGCGCCAGCGTGAATCCGCGCGCGCCAAGCCCGCCGATGATGAACACGCCACCGGAAAGACGCCCGGTGACCGGTCGCCTGTCGGGAAGACTTGCCCGGCGGCTGACCCGTGCGCCGAATGATGTGGCGTCCACGCCAAAAGGCGCGCCAAGGGCGTTGGCAAGAAGCCCCAGATTATGGTCATGACCGGCGACGATGGCAGCTGCGTCAACCTCCATTGCCGGCTCGCGCCAGAAGGTGGCGCCAAGATCGTGCCGACCTTCCAGTGACGGTGTCAGATAGCCACCAAAACTGACGCCCCTGTCCAGACCGGCCATGACACCATTCGTCGGCACCTGACTGACAAGACCTTGCGTGATCTCCAGCGGCAGTTCCATGTCACATGCGGCCAAAAGCCCCGCAATATCGGCCCCGGCGGCGATGACGACGGCATCGGCAATAACCTGCCTGCCATCACAGGCATGAAGTTCCACCTCGCCGTCTCTGGTCACAAGACTGTCCACCGCGAACTCATAGACCGGGTTCAACTCACCGAGACAATACGCCAGCAATCTGTCCGGCCTGATCGCCCGCGCCATTTTGTAATGAATGGCGTTCTCGCCCGAAGCGCCGCCAAGATCATACCCGCCGCTTCCCGGCGCCAACAAATCGGATGGCCATTTCTGTGTTCTGAAAATCTCGTGCCGCGCCGCCATACGCGCCGGCGCATCAAAGGCCACGACACCTTCGCCTACCGTCGCCTCCGCAAGGTCTGACAGGCGCGCGGCCCATGACAGACAGGAAGCTGAAAGCCGGCTCATCGGATTGTGATCTACGGTCAGTTTGGGGCTTTGCAGGGCCATCCGGTTGCCGGACGCGCCGCTACCCGCCGCATCACCAGCATCAAGGATCACCGGTTGGCAGCCACGCCGACGCAATCCCGCCGCAACAGACGCACCGGCAATTCCGCCGCCGATGACCGCCACCCGCCGGGGAATTTTTGGGGCAACCACAGCCTCATCACCCGTCCTCGTGCCGCTGATCATCTCCCGCTTGCGGCCAAAGCCGGGACGTCGTTCGATGGCGAAGCCTGCCGCCTCAAGGCTGCGCCTGACATGACCAGCGGCGGTAAAGCTGGCAAGCGTGCCACCCGGCTGCGTCAGCCTGCCGACATGCCGAAGAATGTCCGGCGACCACATACCCGGATTGCGAGACGGCGCGAAACCGTCGAGGAACCAGGCATCAGCATGAAAGTCGAGTTGTGGCAACAACGCGCCAATCTCGTCATAATGGAGGTGGAGAGTCAGCCTGCCATCGCAGAGCGGCACCAGATGATAGCCTGGCCAGCGCGGCGGCAAAGCCCGTCTGAGTGCCGCCGCCTGCCGTTCCAGTTCTGGAAAAACGGCATGGGCGGCGCGCATCTGGTCGCCCGTCAGGGGAAATTGTTCAACCGAGATATAGTCAAGCTGCAACTGCGGATAGCGTTCAAGAAGCATCATCACCGCAAGACAGTTGAGGCCGGTGCCAAATCCCGTTTCGGCAATCGTCAGATGATCGCAATTTGCAAAGCGTGCCGACAGATTATTGCCTTCCAGAAAGACATGTCGCGCCTCGGCAAGCCCGTCCTCGCCGCCATAATAACCGTCATCGAAATCCGTGGCATGGGGAACGCCGTCACGAAAGCTGACAGTGGCCATCGTCAGGTCGTAAATGGCACCGCAATGTGGCGACGCTGGCATCATTCGATATTCCGATAATATTCCATTAATAAACAACATCTTGCGAAATATTTCAGCTTCGATAATATTACGTAAGCCGAAAAGTGTGAAAGTTATATATCAGAGTTCAGGCGAGTTTCACCTGCGAATAAACCATATGTGCGCGCCATGCTTGAGAGATTTGTTCTGACTGTCCTGC
>CAJWDO010000169.1 GCA_913031555.1 uncultured Alphaproteobacteria bacterium
TGCAATGCCATCCGACGTGCTTGTGCATCTTGCGGCTAGCAAGCTTGCAGCATTAGACGTGCTGACGATCGAGCGCTGCAGCCGAAAGCTTTGGACCACTGTACGAGCATCTGAACGCCTCGTCTGGCTCACCCAGCTCACCACCCTCATCCGTGTGAATGTGGGCGACGATGCTGACCAGATCGCGCACCATCGTTCCACCACGATCGACGCCCTTTCGAACACCCTTCGTCGAGAGCTCGAGTGGATCCCGCTCAAGGCCCTGCGAAAGGACCGGACCGAGCGGTACTCCTCCGCGGAATCACTCGCCGCGGATGTTCGCCGGTACCTGTGCGGGGAGGCCCTCGAGGCCGGCCCGGAGACCGCGCGCTATCGAGTCCGGAAGTTCGTCAAGCGAAACAAGGCCCCCTTCACCGCGGCGGCGCTGGTCCTGGGGGGCTGCATCGGTCATGAATTTGCTTCCTGTAAAGGTAACAGGTCACTAAAACAGAGGTTGCAACCAAGGCACAAGTGGGCGGAAGACCGGAATTGACCTTAAAGCGACAAATCACGCGACTGCCGCGCGATACCGGGGTCACCGGCTGGAACGCCATTCTTGGAACGGCGCCACATTATCCCGAGGCAGAGGGTGCCATCAGCGCCGACTGGCTGGTGATTGGCGGTGGTTTTGCGGGGCTGTCGGCCGCCAAACGTCTGCTGGAACTTCGGGGTGGTGACCGGGTTGTCCTTCTCGAGGCGGGACGTATCGGCGAGGGGCCTGCCGGTCGCAATTCCGGGTTTATGATCGACCTGCCGCACGAACTTTCCGGTGACGGCTATGCCGGCAGCACCGATGGTGACAGGCTGCAGATCAGCCTTAATCGCCATGCTCAGGGTTTCGCCAAAAGCTGTGCCGTCGAATATGAAATGCCGACCGAGGCGGTCAGCCAGATTGGCAGGATCAATGGTGTGGTGAATGCACGCGGCGAGGCCCATAATGACGCCTATGCGGCGCAGCTTGCCTCGCTTGATGAGGATTACACAAAACTGTCAGCCGCCGAGATGACCGAAATGACCGGCACGGATGCCTACCGGTCAGGATTGTTCATGCCAGGCGCGGTGATGCTGCAACCTGCGCTCTATGTCCGCGAGATGGCGGCCGGTCTGACAGGCCGGGAGACATCTCCCGTCTCGATCTTCGAGGCAAGCCCGGCCACTGCGTTCAGCCGTCAGGGTGATAGCTGGCAGGTGACTACGCCGAAAGCGACCATCACCGCCGGCAAGATCATTATGGCGGTCAACGGTCATGCCGAGAGTTTCGGTTTCTTCCAGCAACGCCTGATGCATGTCTTCACCTACGCCTCGATGACGACGGCGCTGAGCGGCGAACAGCAGGTGCGCCTTGGCGGCCTGCCGGCCTGGGGCATTACCCCGGCTGATCCGATGGGATCGACCGTGCGGCGCCATGCTGGCATTGGCGGAAACCGGATCATCATCCGCAATCGCTGGACGTTCGATCCGTCGATGGAGGTTGACGGGTCGCGGATCACCCGCTTTCGCCGGGATCATGATCGTGCCTTCCGGCGACGCTTTCCGATGCTGGCCGATGTTGATCTGGAATATAGCTGGGGCGGACGTTTGTGCCTGTCGCGCAATTCTGTGCCGGCCTTTGGCGAGGTGGAACCCGGCCTGTTCTCGGCCTGCTGTCAGAATGGGCTTGGCACTGCCAAGGGTACATTGGCCGGCATTGGCGCTGTCGAGCTGGCAACACGGTCCAACTCGCCAATTGTTCAGGATTTGCTGTCCTATGACCGGCCGGTGAAACTGCCGCCGAACCCGATTGCAAAGCTTGGCGCGACACTTGTGCTGCGCTGGCGTGAATGGCGGGCAGGCGCGGAAATCTAGAGTTTGTCAGGACAGGCCGGGTGCGACCGGTTCAGTCATTGTCGGTCAGGCCGGCCCCGGCCCCGGCCAGCCGTGACTGGCTGGTTGCCGGCGCGTAGGTGCGGTGCGCATAGCCTGTCAGACGTTCAACACAGCAGGCGAATTGGTCCGGAAGGCGGGTCTGGCTGGCTCGGCCTTGGTCGATTTGCACTGTTGCGCCAAGCGTTAGCTGACAGAATGCGGTGCCACGAAGCCATCCGCTCTGCCAGTGATCCGGCGGCGCGTCGGTTGAACAGGGCACGTCATTGCCAAACCCCTGCGCCGTCAGCCAGACAGTGCCTGGCGGGATCGTCGCCACAAAGGGAAGCATCAGCAACGGTGCCTTCACAAGCCCGAGGTCAAGTTGGTCATCGGCATTCACCGGGAAGGGGCGTGTCCCGTCACTGAGCGCGGAGCCCGTCTCCAGCGGACAGAGCGCATCCTCGCCGGTCCGGTCATGCCCGCAGACATCGAGATAGCCGCACAAGGCGGAAATGCCGGGAAGCCCGCGCTGATGCAGCCAGAACACCGCGCCGGCGGCTTCTTCGGCCATGCCCCATGACAGGCCGGCTCCACGCGCCGCTTTCAGGGCCAGTGCCGCCGTCTCGCCAAGCGACCAGCTCATTCTGCCGGGGCGGCCTCATCCAGAGGCGGATAGACAAGATCGTCGGGATCAAGTGCGGCGAGTTCGTCCGGGAAGGGTGCGCCCTGATACATGGTGATTCGCAGCCACCTGTCGGATCGTGGATCAAATTTCGTCGCGCCGAAGAAGGACAGCTTGCAGCGAAGAAGGTCGATCGGAATCATCCCGGCGCCGATGGTGTTGTCGCGGATCTCGCCAAACTCCAGCTTGCCGACAATCTGCAGGCGGCGCGCCATATGCCGATGTTCGGGATGTCGCACAAGAAAGGCGCCAAGGCTGCCCTCCGGATCGAACTCGGCAAGGTTACGGCGCATGCGCACTGCGTCGCGCCCCGGACATAGTGGCTGTTCATAGGGCTCCAGCGGCTCTTCATGGCGCTCGCCAAGCCGCGGTTCAAGCTTTTCCTCCGACACGTACCAGACGCGGGCCTGCGCGTCCGGGCTCTCGAAATCGATGCTGTCGGTCCAGTCATATTGTGATTCCAGCGCCACCAGTACATCGCCGGCGCGGACCGTTCCGTCAATCCTGTGCGCGACGTCTTCCTCGGCATGCATACAGCTGGCAAGGTCGTCCACAAGCTCGGCATAGGGCTCGAACATCAGTGAGACAAGCGCCTCCTGGCCTTCCAGCGACAGCCTCGCCTCACCAGCCCGATAGAGCGAATCCCAAGGCGACACATCTTCCGGCGTCACGGCATCGGCGCTTTCGATGATCCAGTTGAAATCATCACGAAGCCGGTTGATCCGTTCCGCCTGGCGTTCATCGGCGACATGCCAGTCATTGGCGTTGCTGGCCGCGCGCCGCGCCAGTTCTCGGAACAGATCGATTTGCGTTGGTCCGGCGGCAGGCACTGCGCGCACTCTGGCAAGGGCGGTTTCGCGCGCCGCAATCCAGCTGTTGATCAGCCGCGGATGGTTGATCAGGAACGGTGCCATGCCAAGGCCGGTGGAATTGCCGATGCCAAGGCGTCGGCGGATATCAGGCCGCATGGCGATGGCCGTAGCCGGTGATTTCATCCGCGCCGCATGTTCGACGATATCGATGGAAAAGGTCCGGATCAGCCACACGGCCAGCATTTCCGGCTGGAAGGATCCGGAGAATTCGGGCCGAGCACTCCATTGCGCCCTGTCAGCCGCGCCGAACTTGCCGGCGCCATAAACGGCGGTGGTGCGGAACAGATAGCCGACGGATTCGATCATCTCCAGGTCTGGCTGGCGGCCGGCGGCCAGGGCGTCGACCACATGGCTGAACAGCCGCACCGATTTGTTGGCGCGTGACAGCACAAGTTCACTCTCGGAAATGCGGCCGGCTTCCTGTTTCGGAACATTTCCGGCCAGCCGTTTGATCTGCGCTGTGTCAACCTCGCCATCGCACAGCGTAAAGGTGGCATCCCACGCTTCGGCGATCACCCGGTCCGAGCGCTGGTCATCGGCAAGCTGATGCGCGAAAGCGACCAGCGTGTATGTTGCCTGCGGTCCCCGCGCCCGGTAGGTGGCGACGCCGACACCGCTGTCATCAATGTCGAATACCGGCCGGTCGATGACCCAGCCTTCGGCCTTGAGGCGGCGCAGCAATACCCGCATGAAGCTGAGGCGGCTCTGATGGAAGGCGCCCATTCGCGCCAGACGCATCACCGTCCGCGGGTTTCGCAGCGGTGCCTGCCGGATATCGTCGGCGCGTTGTGTCTCGCGGCTGTCAGGCATGGCTTGGTCCAAAGCTGATGTCGAAGAAGTTCAACCAGTTCTCTCCCATAATGCCCGCGATTTCGGTCTCTGAAAAGCCCTGCCGGTGCAGACCGTCGGCAAGTGTGACGAAGTGTCTGTTATCCTGGAACCAGTCCGGCATCGGCGGGAAACCGGCATTGCCGGCGCTTCCCTCGCCATAATCGATGTCCTTTGTCCATCTGCCGACGCGCATCCATTCGACGATGCTGTCAGGCTGGTCCTGGCACAGATCGGTGCCGATGCCGATCCGCTCCGGTCCCATCAGCTCGGCTG
>CAJWDO010000170.1 GCA_913031555.1 uncultured Alphaproteobacteria bacterium
CGGCGTCGACATCTCGACCGTTGCCGGCAGGTTTATGATGGTCGGGTTGGCGGCTGTCGGCTGCCACACTTCCATCACCGCCTCGCAGACATCAAGCGCGTAATCAAGTTCGGTGCCGGTAAAGCTTTCCGGGCTGTATTGAAGACGCAGGTTGCCCGCGCCGCATTTCGAGATGCGATCGGCCACCATCTTCGCGCCCTCGACAGCGATATTCCTGACGCCGTCACGGTCCGACTTGAAGACCACGCGGCGTTGCAGCGTCGAGACCGAATTGTACAGATGAAGGATGGCGTTCGGCGCGCCATCCAGACTTTCAATCGTGCGGTCGATCAGATGCTCGCGCGCCTGGGTCAGCACCTGGATGGTGACATCATCCGGCACATGGCCGCCCTCGATCAGTTCGCGAAGGAAATTATAGTCGGTTTCCGAAGCCGAGGGGAAACCCACCTCGATTTCCTTGAATCCCATATCGACGAGAAGCTTGAACATGCGCATCTTGCGCTCGCCGTCCATCGGCTCGATCAGCGCCTGGTTGCCGTCGCGTAGGTCAACAGAGCACCAGACGGGTGCTGTTTCGATACGGTTGCCGGGCCAGGTCCGATCGGGCAGATCGGGGCCGACAAAGTGACGGTATTTTTCATGCCCGCCAACACCGCCGGCGGCGGTAGAGGAGGTGGCATGATCCGGGCTTGTCATCGGTTTCGAGTCCTTTTCACGTTGGTGTTGAATCTGACGGTCTGTCTGGTGTCAGTCCTGTTCCAGATATGATTCCAGATATGGCCACTTCGGGCCTTTTCCGGATGTGCCTGACTATACTGCAACAACCAGACTGAAAACAGCATTATGTTGCACGGGTACAGATGGGCCACAGATGGACCAAAGACGGGGTGTTGCCGGGCAGCGCCCCCGTTGGTGAAAGTGGAAAATCCTTGCCGCTGCGACAAAAGACCGGCAAAACACTGCTGCAAACCGGGTGTGGGAGCGAGCTATGTATGATAGAGCGGCATCACCCGTGGCGACCAACCTTCAGGACCAGTGATGACCGCGCCAAGCCATATCCGCCCATCCCATATCCGGAACTTCTCGATTATCGCGCATATCGACCATGGAAAGTCGACGATTGCCGACCGGTTGATCCAGGTCTGTGGGGGCCTGACTGAGCGAGAGATGACCGAGCAGGTTCTCGACAATATGGATATCGAGCGCGAACGCGGCATCACCATCAAGGCGCAGACGGTGCGGCTGAACTACACCGCCGCCGATGGCGAGGATTACGTGCTGAATCTGATGGACACGCCGGGGCATGTGGATTTCGGCTATGAGGTGTCACGTTCGCTGTCGGCCTGTGAAGGCTCGCTTCTGGTCGTTGATGCCAGCCAGGGAGTCGAGGCGCAGACGCTGGCCAATGTCTATCAGGCGGTCGAGGCCAATCATGAAATCGTGCCGGTGCTGAACAAGATCGACCTGCCGGCGGCGGAGCCCGAGCGGGTGCAGGCGCAGATCGAGGAGGTGATCGGTCTTCCGGCTGACGACGCCGTCCCGGCAAGCGCCAAGACCGGCGTTGGAATTGATGACATTCTCGAGGCCGTCGTCACCCGCATGCCGCCGCCTGTGGGCGATGTCGAGGCGCCGCTGACGGCGCTGCTGGTCGACAGCTGGTACGACGCCTATCTCGGCGTGATGACGCTTGTCCGTGTCCGTGAGGGCCGCATCCGCAAAGGCATGAAGATCCGCCTGATGGGTACCGGTGCGACGCATGTTGTCGAACGCGTCGGCGTGTTCTCGCCGAAGCCAACGCCTGTGGATGAGCTTGGGCCTGGCGAAATCGGCTTTATCAATGCCGGCGTGAAGACGGTGTCGGACGCCCGCGTTGGCGATACCATCACCGAGGAACGCCGCCCCTGCGCCGAACCTCTTGCCGGCTTCAAACCGTCGGTGCCGGTGGTGTTCTGCGGGTTGTTCCCGGTCGATACCAATGACTTTTCCGGCCTTCGCGAAGCGCTGGAGAAACTGTCGCTGAATGACGCGTCATTCTCATTCGAGGCGGAAACCTCGGCGGCGCTCGGCTTCGGGTTCCGTTGCGGCTTCCTTGGCCTTCTCCATATGGAGGTGATCCGCGACAGGCTGGAGCGTGAATTCAATCTCGATCTGATTTCGACCGCGCCGTCGGTTGTCTATCAGATGATGATGACCGACGGGTCGTCCTTCAATCTCCACAACCCGGCCGACATGCCTGAGGTGACGAAGATCGCCAGCATCGAGGAGCCCTGGATCAAGGCCACCATCATGACGCCGGACGAATATCTGGGATCGGTGCTGACGCTGTGTACTGAGCGGCGGGGCGAACAGCTCGACCTGACCTATGCCGGCAACCGGGCGATGGCGGTATACCGGCTGCCGCTGAACGAGGTGGTGTTCGATTTCTATGACCGTCTGAAATCGGTGACACGCGGCTATGCCAGCTTTGACTACGCCATTGATGATTACCGGCCGGGCGAGCTGGTGAAAGTGTCGATCATGGTGAATGGTGATCCTGTCGACGCGCTGTCGATGATCGTGCATCGCGAACAGGCGGAAACTCGCGGCCGCGCCATCTGTGTCAGATTAAAGGATCTGGTGCCGCGACAGATGTTCAAGGTGGCACTGCAGGCGGCGATTGGCGGCAAGGTGATCGCGCGCGAGACAATCTCAGCGTTGCGCAAGGATGTGACTGCGAAATGCTATGGCGGCGACATCTCGCGCAAGAAAAAGCTTCTCGAGAAGCAGAAGGAAGGCAAGAAGAAGATGCGGCAGTTCGGCAAGGTCGACATCCCGCAGAACGCCTTCTTCGAGGCGCTGAAGATGGGCGACGGTTGAGGCGGTGGCAGGGGTGCCTGTATTGGTCCACCACTGCCCAACACTGCCTACCACTGACGAATTCGCTATTTCCTCAAGGGGCGCGATGACGCCCGCACCTATGGCGCTGTCCTGTCCTTCAGGTGTAGCTGCCAACTGCGGGCACGGTTTGGTTCGGCCGCATTGTTTGAACCGGTTTATCTCTCGCCGCGGCGTTTCAGGTCGCGGCCGCGAACCCGCCTTTCGGCGCGCCCCCTGATCAGCCGGGCAAGGCTGGTGAAACAGACCGTCAACAGCAAAAATACAAGCGCGGCTGGCCAGCTGAGCAGCGTCACGATCATCGGGTGCCACAGGAAGGGCGCGCATCCAAGTGCGACGATCAAACCGCAGGGGTCGATGTAACGGCTGACAATCGCCTCGCCGATCAGCAGCGAGACAAGGTGCCGGTCCGACCAGAACTGGCCAAGCACCGTGCTTGGCGTGCCGGTGGATGACAGATCGAGCCACATCGCGTAAAGCGCGACGAGACCGAAGCCATAGCCGATGATGCGGAGTAGCGTGCTTCCCATGACAGGATAGTGACGCTCAGATGGTTGACGTTCAAGCGCAAAGTGACCGGTGACGCATCATGGATCAGTAATCCGCCTCCCTTGGGATGCGTCCAAAATTATATCCGGGACAAACCTGGCGGGAATTTACCGGGTCTACCATCAGGTCGCCATTCGGCCATCTTGCGCGCCTACCGTCCGGAAGCATGACATATTTGTGCTCGACCTTGCCGTGGAATGTCTCAACTTGCCCGTTATGCACCCAGCCGCCACCTGTCGCGCCGCCGCAATCCGCATTCGTATAGATGCAGTGCGGAGCCCCGCAGACTCCCCAACAGTCAATTCTGTAGTGGGTCATACGGATACCGGCGTCGCGCATTCTGCAGGTTCCGCCATTATCAATGTCGGCGACATAAAATCGGAAACAGGTGATCCTGAATTTCCCTTTCTTCTGTTCGTTTGAATAGCCTGACCAGAAGGTGACCGCCGGTGAGTTGTCAAACGGGTTATTGTAGGTGGCAAGCCGTTCCCGCATCGCGTCGAGAAAGTCACGACATGTCGACATGGACGTGATTGGTTGACTTGTTCCCGGCAGAAGCAGGCCGGCATCTACGCCATTGACTATGAGGTCGAAATCCGTGATGACGCGTTCCTCGATTGTCAATTTCTGGGTGGTGCTGAGCTTGGTTTTTATGCTTTTTATATATCCCTGATAGGCTATCGCCGCCATCGAGGCGATGCTTGCCAGAATGGCGATCACGACCAGAAGTTCAACGGTGGAAAGGACCCGATGGACAGGTCGTTGATAGGGGTGGCTCATTACTGGCAAACCTGTGAACTCGGCGTCCACAACATGCGGGTATATTATTCCAGAATAACGGTTTTATCTAGCATCGCGCGCACCTAGTCTCAACCGGTGCTGTATGCTGCGCCCGGTCCGACAACAGGGTTGATTTCGGGCGGTGATGCGGGTTGCGGTTTCGCATTGAACAAAGAGCGGGAAAATTGCGTGCTGTCAGCGTTCCGGCAGTTGATCAATGACAGGGCACCTGCTAGGTTCCGCGGCGTTGTTCGATACCCGGTCACTGTCGGTGCCGGTATCGCAGGAGGGGTGGCCGAGCGGTTTAAGGCGCACGCCTGGAAAGCGTGTTGGGGTG
>CAJWDO010000171.1 GCA_913031555.1 uncultured Alphaproteobacteria bacterium
ATGCGGTCATTACCGAACAGTCGGTGGCCCGCCTGCTCGTCGCCGGGCTGCTTCCCGGTCTTCTGTCCGCTGCCGTCTACATGCTTGGCATCTATTTTGTTGCCAAGGCGCGCCCTGACCTCGCCCCCATTCCGGATGTCACGATTACCAGACGCGAACAGTGGGAATCGCTTAAGGGCGTATGGGGGATTTCCTTCCTCTTCATCCTTGTTATCGGCGGCATCTATATGGGTTTCTTCGTGCCGACCTACGCCGGCGCCGTCGGCGCGTTTGGCGCCTTCATGATTGTCGCGGCCAAACGCAAGCTGAATGGCAAGCTGCTTGTCGATACCTTCAAGGATGCCGGGATCACGACCTCGACGATTTTCATCATTGTCATTGGCGGGATCATCTTCGCGCGCTTCCTGACCTATACGGGGCTGGTTGGTGACATCTCAGAGTGGATGATCGCGCTTGAGCTGTCGCCAATCGCCTATCTCATAGGCTTTGCGATCCTCTATCTCATTCTTGGCATGTTGATTGATCCCATCGCCATCATGGTGATGACCCTGCCGGTGATGTTCCCGATCATGACCAGCGTCGGCTATGACCCCATCTGGCTTGGCGTTATCGCCATCAAGCTTGCCGAAATCAGCCTGATCACGCCGCCGGTCGGCCTGAACGTCTATGTTGTCCGCTCGGCCTCGCCGGTCCCACTCAGGCTGGAACAGGTTTTTGCCGGCGTCACGCCGTTCCTGATCATGGACGTCTTCACACTGGCCCTGCTGATTGCCTTCCCGTCCATCGTCCTGTTCCTGCCAGGCCTGATGGGCTGATCACGCCAGCACACCTGCCAGGTCCCCGGTGTCGGACATTGTGTCGATGTTCAGGATGATCTCCATCAATTGTTCTGCTGTGGCGGCATCAAGGCGGCGCGCGGCATTGCCAGTGAATTTCGCGACAATGGCCGACTTATCCACCGGCCGGTCCGGGGCTCCGCGTACCTGTACCACCTCGGCATTGACAGGTCCCCGCTTCGTGTGAATTTCGATCCGGGCAGCAAAGCGGTCGGGAAACCCGTGATCCTGCATTGGCTGCCAATCCATCCTTTTCGCCAGCGCGATGACATCGTCACGCGGCTGACTTTCAAAGCTGGCGACATCAACACGACCTTGCATGAACATCAACGCCATGCAGTAGGCAAGCCCCCATTTCCCGTCATATCCGGAGGCCGGTTCCTGTCGGCGCTCCCATGGCTCACACACCAGCGGCGCTGCCGGTGGCGGCACGAAGGCCGTGAGTTTGACGATATCCTCTGCATCAATACCCTCTGCCATTATCCCTTCAACAGCCTCGAGAAACGGGTGGATATAGTGGCAACACGGATAAAGCTTGAAAGCAGCCTCGTTCAGGAACCATTCATCGCCAAGATTTGCCAGATGCCGGTCGAGATCGTCTGCGCCATTGCCGAACGCATTCATCACGCCAAAGCGACTCTCGAGAATCGATTCCGGTCCGGTCATCCCCGCCGCCGCCAATCGCGCGGATTCGATTCCCATACGCGCCGCCCAACCTGGATTGAGCGCCTTTGACATCGCACCGTCGGCAAGGAATGCCAGCGTTCCAGATGCCTGCCCGCCGGCAATACCGATGGCTGATATGGTCTGCTGGCGGTCCAGTCCCGTTATCCGTGATGCGGCGGCGGCCGCGCCAATAGCCCCGCCGATTGACGTGACCTGGAATCCCTTTGCCTGAAACGCGCCCGGACCAGCCATGCCAATGCGGATGGCCACTTCCCATGCGACGATGTAGGCGCGGATCAGGTCACGCCCCGTGGCGGCGCAGAGTTGCGTGACAGCAAGCGCCAGCGGCGCCGCGAAAGCACTGCCATGAACGACAGAGCCGATATGGGTGTCATCATATTCCAGCGCGTGGATCAGCGCGCCATTGATCATTGCCGCCGCGCCTGCTTCGGCCGTACCCCCGCCAAGAAGACTGGCATACCCGGGCGTGGCGGCCTGTGACCATGTTGAATTGTCAGCCACCGTTGAGGCGGCGATCCCCACACCAATGGCATCAAGAAAATGCAGACGGGCAGCGGCAAGCACATCGTCCGGCACACCGTCATTCACGGCATGCAAGGCAAAATCGGCAATTCTGCCAGCACCACTCATGCGTCGTTTCTCATGATCCCGAGCCGATTTCGTTCATGGCTGTCAGTCCGGCCCGACGGCCAAGCACAAGCGCGGTGATCAAACCATTGCCGGACGCATAGCCCAAAGCGCCATCACGTCCGCTGATCCCGGCCGCCGCACCACCACCGGCAAACAGGTTCGGCACCGTCCCACCAGCCGTCCTGCGCACTCTGGCCTCGGTATCGACAAGCAACCCACCCTGGGTGTGGAACAGCCCCGGCTTCACCTTGACCGCGGCAAAAGGGGCCTGAAGAGGTGCGAGGGCGAAGGCGGTGCGCCCGAAATCATCATCGCCATCACCGCCGGCGGCATTGTTATAGGCGGCCATGGTCCCGGCAAGACCATCGGCATCAAGACCGACCTTCCCGGCCAGTTTTGACGGGGTGTCGGCCCATGTCACGGCACCCATCTCCGACATCTCGGCATATTCTTCCTCGGCTACGGCAATCTGATGGATGCGGGAATCATAGATGGCCCAGGCAAAGTCTCCCTGCCCAAGCACATGCGCCGCAAAACCGGAATATCCAAGGTCCTCATTGCCAAAGCGGCGCCCGTTCTCGCCAACAAGAATTCCCCCTTTTTCCAGCGTCGTCCATGACAGCAACTGGCCCTGCGGATAGGCAACGGCGGCATAGCCCTGATAGGCCCCCATATTGCCGAATGCCGCGCCAAGTTCACGCCCCCAGCGGATCGCATCGCCAGTGCTTCCCGGCGCGCCAAAATACTCGGCAACGGCAATCTCCGGGCAATGTTCCGTCACCAAATCCCGGTCGGCGGCAAACCCGTTCGTCGCAAGCAGAACCTTGCGCGCCATAATGGGGTCACCATCGACCATCGCGCCGACAACCCTTCCATCCTCGACCAGCAGTCTTTCCGCCCTGTTGCCTACCGCGATGGGAATATCCCTTTCGGCAACGAACCGCAGCAGATCATCGACAAGATCCTGACCGCGACGAGATCGTGGTGCATGAAGTCGTTCAACCGAATGGCCGATATGGCGGTAGGCGGTGATCAGTTCCATGCGGGCGCCAAGATCATCAATCAGCCACTCGCACAGCGCGCCACATTCATTGGCCACCATACGGGTCAGATCATCCGCATCATGATGTCCGGCAACGCTGATCAGATCATCAACCATCTTTTCCGGACTGTCCGTGATTCCGGCCACCGCCTGATATCTGGACCCGGCCCCGGGAATGGATCCGGTGGACAGCGCGGAATTTCCCCCCGGCCGGTCACGACTTTCAAGAATCGCCACACCGCCGCCGGCATCATGCGCCGAAATGGCCCCGGCAAGCCCACAGGCACCGGCCCCGATGACCAGAAGATCCAGTGCGTCGCTCATGTGCCTGTCATACTGCGGACAGCGTCGCGCCATGGGCGTGACAACAAGGCCTCGTCAAGCTCGAGGATCGCGTCCGTCACCGCACTCATCGCCGGATAAGGCGCATCGACAATGCTGTAGATCTTGGCGCGGATTTCAGCCGGCGTGAATGGCAGGTCAGGACCACCCCGCGCGCTCAAAACCTCCTCGGTGAGAGTGCTACCGTCATCAAGCGTCCATGTGACCCGCGTCGGACGGTCATTCGGCCAGTCGGGGAGCGGCTCATAGGGCGATGTAGTGACCTTTTTGCGAAGCACCGCCACATCAGGGTGCCCCAGCGAGGCCGATGAAAAGGCCTCAGCACCGCCGCCCCTGTGAATGGCCGCCGTCGCCGCGATATGCTGGATCGAGAATTTGGCGGCAATGGTGGTGGCCGGGTCAGGATTGTCCATAATCCAGGCCTTCTGGTGGGTTTCAAGATGAATGGATTCTATTCGGTCGGCCGATGCCCTTTCCAGGATCTTGCAGGTTGCCTCGATAGTGGCGTGGCCATACTGGCAGCAGGCAAACATCTTGTGATAACCGTCGGAAATCGCCCAAGCGGCGCCAAGTTCTTCGGTCAGTTGTGAGGCGTCACCCTTCGCGCCGAATGCGTCAACATAGACATCATGAAGGGCGGAATGCAGTCCGCGGATTCCCATCCTCGACCAGTCAACCGCGCGAAGGCCCGTCTGCGCCGCCACCCCGGGCCAGACATTCCGCACCAACGAGCCTTTAATAGGATGTGTGTAGGGTCCTGGCAGAACCATTGTGGCAGCGCTGGAAATCGCTCCTACCGCCTCATCCTGCGGCACGCGGCGCAGCATCGATATCGCCGCCGCGGCACCGATCGCCGCAAGACTGCCATGCGGATGAAGCACAAGGTTCGAAAAGGTGAAGACGCGCGCCACTCTGGCAACAGCCTCATAACCAAGAACAAGCGCCCGCATCAAATCCTGCACGGTGTGTTCCCCGGCCTCGGCCTCGGCCAGCAAGGCCGGC
>CAJWDO010000172.1 GCA_913031555.1 uncultured Alphaproteobacteria bacterium
ATCGAGGTGGGTCATATCTTTTATTTCGGTGAGAAATACTCGGCCGCGATGGGAGCGAAGGTTGCCGGCCCGGATGGCGCCAATATCCCTGTTCATATGGGCTCATACGGCATTGGCGTGTCGCGTCTTGTCGGTGGGATCATCGAGGCAAGCCATGATGACAAGGGCATTATCTGGCCGCGCGCCGTGGCGCCATTCGATGTTGCCGTGATCAATCTGAAGCCTGATGATGAGGCCTGCTCGTCCTGTGCCGAGGATCTTTACGGACGTTTGGCTGGCGCCGGGTGCGACCCGCTGCTTGATGACCGGGATGAGCGCCCGGGCGCGAAGCTGGCAAGCATTGATCTGATTGGCATCCCGTGGCAGATCGTTGTCGGGCCGCGCGGCATGGCGAATGGCGTTGTCGAGGTCAAGAACCGCGCGACCGGAGACGCTGTCGAAGTTTCGCCGGATTCCGCCCTCACCATGGTGGGCATCGACAATAACTGAGTGGCAGGGCAAGCCGGTTGCCGGCATGAACGCCATCTCGAAAGGACCCTGATGTTCCTGTTTTCCCCCGTCGAGCGGTTGCTGGCGATGCGCTATATGCGGGCACGCCGGGCAGAAGGATTCATTTCCGTCATCGCCTGGTTCTCGCTTGCGGGAATCATGCTTGGAGTCGCGACATTGATTATCGTGATGTCGGTAATGAACGGGTTCCGGGCTGAACTTATCGGGCGGATACTCGGTTTGAACGGGCATGTCGGGATCTATGCCGCCGAGAATCGTGGCATTGAGAATTTTGATGATCTGTCACTCACACTGGCGGAGATCCCCGGCGTGATCGCCGTGACCCCGCAAATCGAAGGGCAGGTCATGGTCACCCGCGCCACGGTCAATATCGGCGCCGTGATCCGCGGTGTGAGATGGTCTGATCTGGCTGCCCGACGTCCCTTGTGGGAGGCTCTCGACAAGCCGACAATCGCCGCCTTTCGTGATCGCGAGGGGGTACTGATCGGCAAGGGCATGGCTTTCAAGACGGGGGCGGCGGTTGGTGACACCATCACGCTGACAGCGGCCCGTGGTGAGGCCACCGCCTTCGGAACCCTGCCAAAGCGCCGTACCTTTCTTGTTGCCGGCATTTTCGACGTCGGCATGCATGAATATGACAACAGCTTTGTGTTCATGCCGCTGGTCATGGCCGGTGACTTCCTTGGCATGAAGGGGCGTGCCTCCGGCCTCGAGATCTATACGGTCGATCCACAGAATATCACCAATATCCGTGTGCTTGTCGCCGACCGGTTGACAGGTGATTTGCGCGCCTTTGACTGGTTACAGCGCAACCGGACCTTCATCAATGCGTTGCGGGTCGAGCGCAATGTTATGTTCCTGATCCTGACACTGATCATCCTTGTTGCGGCGTTCAACATCATCTCGTCGATGATCATGCTTGTCCGCTCGAAACATGCCGATATAGCGGTGTTGCGAACGATGGGCGCCGGCGCTGGGACAATCATCCGCATCTTCCTGATGACAGGCGCCAGCATCGGTGTCATCGGAACATTGGCCGGCACCGTGCTGGGACTTCTTTTCTGCTGGAAGATCGGTTCGATTCAGGGATTCATCGAGTCGATATCCGGGGCTGAACTTTTCGCCGCCGAGATCTATTTCCTGTCAACGCTGCCGGCGCAGGTCAATCCGACCGAGGTCGGACTGGTGATCGCTATGGCGCTGGCACTGTCATTCCTGGCCAGCCTTTATCCCGCCTGGCGGGCAGGCCGTATTGCGCCGGCCGAGGTGCTGCGTCATGAATAGCCCGGCAGGTAACGGAAAGATCAGGCTGGAAATGCAGCGGGTCAGCCGGCAATTCCGCCAGGGTGACAGCGTCATCAATGTCCTTCGAGAGGCGAACCTTGCCATCCGGGGGGGCGAGATGACGGCACTTGTCGGGCCGTCCGGGTCAGGCAAGTCGACGCTGTTGAACATCGCAGGTCTACTTGAGCGGCCAAGCGCCGGCGACGTCATTATCGATGGCACACCCACAGGCGTCCTTGGCGGCCGCAAGCGTGGGCGTCTTCGCGGAAGCCATGTCGGATTCGTGTTTCAGTTTCATCGTCTGTTGCCGGAATTCTCGGCCCTTGAGAATGTCATGATTCCACAGATGCTGGGTGGCCTGTCCCGCCTTGAGGCGGAAGCGCGGGCCGAACAGCTGTTGGGTATGGTAGGCTTGGCCGAGCGGTGTGAGCATCGCCCCGGTGCCTTGTCTGGCGGTGAGCAGCAACGCGTCGCCATCGCCCGCGCTGTCGCCAACGCGCCGCGCGTTCTGCTGGCTGACGAGCCGACCGGCAATCTGGACCCTGACACTGCCGATGATGTGTTCCAGCATCTGCAGAAGATCGTGCGGGGCACCGGTGCCGCTGCCCTCATCGTGACGCATAATGAGCGACTGGCTGCGACGATGGACAGACGTCTGACCATCCGCGACGGGCAGATTGTCGAACTCTGATCATATCCGCGCCTTTCCGCTGTTAAAGCTGTTTGCCTCGCCTTCGCGCTGCGATAGTCTGGTGTCGTCACTTTCATCGGACAGGAATTCATGCCTTCTTCATTCGTGCATCTGCGCGTGCATTCAGCCTATTCACTGGCGGAATCAACGCTTCGCCTGAAAAACCTGACGACTCTGGCTACCGGTGATTCGCAGCCTGCCATGGCCATCACCGACACCAACAACATGTTTGGCGCGCTGGAATTCTCGCAAACCATGATGGGCGTTGGGGTGCAACCGATCGTCGGCCTTGAATGCCTGCTTGGCGATGACCGCGGCAATGGTGAGGTTGCACTTCTGGCGCAGACCGAGGCCGGGTATGCAACGCTGTGCCGACTGAACTCCGCGGCGCTGTTGTCCGTCGAGGGTGGTGATGATCCGGTAATTCCTCTGGAGTCTCTGGCGGCCACGGGTGAGGGGGTGATCCTGCTTACCGGCGGCAGCGAAAACGGCTTTGTCGGTAAACCGGCGGCGGATGGCCAGACAGGCCTTGTCACCGAACGTCTTGCCGCGCTGTCGGCCGCTTTGCCAGGGTGTGTCTATATAGAGCTTCAGCGTCATGGTCTTGCCGCCGAGCAACGTGCCGAGCCGATTCTCCTTGATGCCGCGCTTGCTACCGGCCTGCCGCTTGTGGCCACGAATGACTGCCGTTTCGAGAGCCGCGACATGGAGGTGCCGCATGATGTTCTTGTCTGTATTGGCACCGGTCGCAAGCTGGCGGAAGAGGATCGCCGCCGGTTTTCGGCCGAGCATTATTTCAAGAGCGCGGAAGAGATGGCAACGCTGTTTGCGGATGTGCCGGAGGCGATCCGCAACACCATGGTCATCGCACAGCGCTGTAGTGTTGTCGTCGAGGAGCGTGACCCGATCCTGCCGCCCTTCGAGGCTGAAAGTGGTCTGAATGAAGAGGAGGAGTTGCGCCGCCAGTCCGAGGTCGGGCTTGAGGAACGTTTGCTGCACCATGTAATCACAGCTGGAATGGATCCGGCGGCGCGTGACGAGGCTGTCACACCCTATCGAGAGCGCCTGTCCTATGAACTTGGTGTGATCAATCAGATGGGGTTCCCCGGCTACTTCCTGATCGTTGCCGATTTCATCCAATGGGCGAAAAGGCAGGGTATTCCCGTGGGACCGGGTCGGGGATCAGGCGCCGGTTCGGTTGTCGCCTGGGCGTTGTCGATCACCGATCTTGATCCGCTTCGGTGGGGGTTGTTGTTTGAACGATTCCTGAACCCAGAACGTGTTTCGATGCCTGATTTCGATATTGATTTCTGTCAGGACCGGCGCGACGAGGTCATCACCTATGTTCAGGAAAAATACGGTTTTGACCATGTCGCGCAGATCATCACCTTCGGATCGCTACAGGCGCGAGCCGCGCTTCGTGATGTCGGGCGGGTGCTGGAAATGCCCTATTCGCAGGTTGACAGGATCGCCAAGCTGATCCCGAACAATCCGGCCAACCCCACAACCATCGCACAGGCACTGGAAAGCGAGGAGGACCTCCGCCGACAACGCCGCGAGGATGAACAGGTGGCAGAACTCATCAACACCGCGATGAAGATCGAAGGGCTGTTCCGCCACGCCTCGACCCATGCTGCCGGTCTGGTGATCGGTGATCGCCCGCTTGATCAGCTTGTGCCGCTCTATCGTGACCCGCGCTCGCCAATGCCGGTAACGCAGTTCAACATGAAATGGGTCGAAAATGCCGGGCTTGTGAAATTCGACTTCCTTGGGCTGAAAACGCTGACGGTTCTGGAACGTGCCATTGCCTTTCTTGCCGCGCGCGGGACGGAGATCGATCTTGCCTCGATCCCGCTTGATGATACGAAGACCTTCGAGATGTTGTCGGCTGGCGATACGGTGGGTGTTTTCCAGCTTGAATCAGCGGGGATGAGAGATGTTCTGAAGGGGCTGAAGCCTGACCGCTTCGAGGATATCATCGCTGTTGTCGCGCTCTATCGACCTGGGCCGATGGA
>CAJWDO010000173.1 GCA_913031555.1 uncultured Alphaproteobacteria bacterium
CAGCCAGTGTTGCAACTTGCCGTCTTCCCGCTCAGCCCGCAAGCAAGCCTTGCCGCACTGACAGGTCGTCCGGGCATGGTCAGGCTGATGATCGCACTGGCGCTGTGGTGTCCTGCGATGATCTGGCTGTTTGGTTTGGTGGCGACCGCCGCTATCGCCCTTCCGGCCTGCGCCCTCAGCCTGTGGATTGGCCAGATCGCGACGCGCAAGATTGACGGTCTGACCGGCGATGTCATGGGGGCAACAACCCTTTGCGCCGAAATCATCATGCTGATGGGCTGGGCGACAGCCGGCGCTTTACTGCCAGCATGACGACGCATCCCGAAAGCTGCGATGTCTTCTTCATTCGCCATGCACCGGTTGTGAAACAATCCGATCATCTGCCACCCGCTGACCCACCAATGGTTCCACGCGAATTCGATGTCACCCCGCTTGTCAGCCAGATTCCCACAGGTGCCGAATGGCATGTCTCACCTCTACTCCGCACACGGCAGACCGCAGATCTGCTTACCCCTTCCCTGATGCCGGCAGGAATGTCACCGGCGCCGCAGCTTGTCGAGATGGATTTCGGATCATGGCATGACCGGCCCGTGGCCGAGGTCTGGGACCAGATCAAGGATGGGCCACTTCACAACTGGACCTTCCTGACCGCCGACCATATCGCGCCACAGGGTGAATCCTTTGCCATGCTGGTGGATCGTGTTGCGGGGTGGATGCACCAGCTTGAAAGCGGTTTCAGCGCTACCCCAAGGATCGTCATCACCCATGCCGGCGTGATCCGCGCCGCGATGGCGCTGGCGCTGGCCACGCCACTGGACCATGTTGTCGGCATTCCGGTGCCGCATTTTGGCGTGTTGAAACTGACATTGATGGACCCGGCACGCGCCACCGAAACCGGCGGCGCCTGGCTATTCGGCGGCCTGACCGACCCCGGGATCGCCTGACCGGGCATCAGCTTGCAGGACTGTCAGACTGACACGCTCTAGCTGTTGAGATGCCGTGCGCCGCGCGGGTCCACCCAACCGATCGAGCCATCACCACGCCGATGCACGACATTGAGTCCGAAATGAACGGCGTTTCTGAACATCAGCATCGGCGCCTCGCTCAACTCCAGCTTCATCACCGCCTGCTCGACCGTCAGCATCTCGATGTCATAGGCAAGCTCGGCAACAACCGCCGGCATGTCGTCATTCTCCGCATCATACTCAATCTGGTCAGCGCCGGCATAGACCATCATCGTTGCCGGCAGCACATCATCTTCCTCGGCCTGGGTCAAAGTCCCGCGATGATTCTTCAGCCGCCTTTTATGTCGGCGAAGGCGCTTTTCGGCATGTTCGATGGCGGCCTCCAGCGCGGCGTGCGCATCATGCGCGAATCCCGTCGCCTCCAATTCCATTCGTCGCGACAGCGCCACCCTCGTTTTTACCCGAAATCCGGAATCAGCCTTTTCAAGGGTCACATGGCCGCTGACGGCGCGATCAAAATATTTCTCGACGACATTGTTGAGCGCGGTCTCGGCATGAGTTTGAAATGCCGCGCCCGTATCCATGTTTTTTCCTGAAACGCTGATAATCATCTCTGTCTCCCTTTCAAGCAGACGTTACAGCAGCGCCGGAGCGGCCATAAGCCTTTGGGGAAACCGGCGCAACCTACAGCAGTGGTCTGTTTGACAGCCCACTCGAGCGGAACGCACTGCATCTGCGCCCATCACCAGAAATGTCTTTGCAAAGGGGGAGCGGACGGGCGCTCCGATACTCAAAAGGCTGCCAACAAAAACACTTTGGCGCAAGCGAAACCATGCTATCCCGTCGGATGATCGGGAAGATGGCGAAACCCGAGTGAGAGGCGCCCTGATCTGACCTGATCGACACCATGCAGGGAGCGTGCATCCTCACCCTTGCGTCCCGCAAACCCTTCTGCCGACAGCAGGACAATCCGGCCAGGCCGGTCGTCAATACGTCGCGCGCCGTGTCCCTGACGGTCATCGCAGGTGAACAGACGTGAGTCGCCGGCAAGGGTGACGATGACGACGATGCCACGATACCGTTTGCCATCCCGGTGAACGCCGATACCGCGCGAACCCGCAGGATAACGCTGGATGGCGAAATCATTCAGCATGATGCCGGGGCTGAATGGCGGCGCTGTCATCGCGGAGCGGGCTTCATCAAGAGTCGTTTCCAGAAGGTCGGCAAGCTGCGCGAAAACCCCGTCGCGTGGGGCCGGAAAACAGACATCGAAATTCTGAAAAACCCGATTGCCGCGATGCTCGATCTGTGGGGTGGCGGTGCGGAAGGATTGTCTTTCGGCATAACCGCACAGCTGATTGATTTCCGCCGCTGTCAGAAAATCCAGACTGACCACCCGGCGCGCCGGCGCCTGCAATCGCGCCAGCGCACGCCGCATAACGGCGGTCCGGGCCGGTGTGGCGACAAAGTCGAGATCAGCCATCGCCAGCCTCGACCCTCACAAATTCAACAGGTGAACGACATTGCGCGCAGACAAGACCGGCCTTGCGGCGATGACGCCCGACCTCGAAACAGCCTTCCGGGCAGCGCATCAGCCAGGGCTCGGACGAAAAACTCAACGTATGGCACCGCGTCGCACTACAGCCAATCTCACGCGCCTTGCGCCGCCACACTGCATCATGACCATGGCGCGGACCGACCAGCGCATGGGCAATCTCATGAAGGATGGTATCGCGGATGTGATCATCCTCTGCATGCCGTACGTAATGCCGGGACAGTGATATCTCACGGCGGCGATAATCGCACTGGCCAGCGCGTCGGCGCGCGTTGTCAAGTCGCACCGTCCAGCCGTGAAGACCATGTTCGTGCATCATCAGGGACGCGGTCTCAAGCGCGCTCTGCAGCGGCCGCGACGGCGATGCGACCGCTTCGCCTGTCTCGCCGTCACCGCGCCTCATGCGCCGCCAGCCATTTCACGACCGAGCCCGCGGCCGGGATCCAGGCAAGGCCAGCCACGATGAAAAACAGGAGATCGAGCAGAAAATGGATTTCGATGATGAAGCTCGACAACCAGACCATCGCGCCTACATAAAGCGCCAGCGCCGGCAGAATCCCAAAGGCCACAGCAAGATGGCGCCATCGTTTCATGTCATATTTCCTCTTGTCACGCCGGACAGATTACGCCGGACAGATTACGCCGGACACATCACGCCGGCCAACTCGTCGCGGCGTCCCATAACAGCTTCACACCCATGATAAACAGAATGCTGTAGGTGACATGGTAAAACAACCTGTCCGAAACAACCTCGTTCAGCCATTTGCCCAAATAGACACCAAGCGGAATACATGGCAGCAGCAGCAGCGACATTTTCATGCTGCCGGCGCTGAACAGGCCAAGGTCCCCGTAGAATGGCAGCTTCGACAGATTGATGATGAAGAAATAGACACTCATCGTGCCAACAAAAACCTGCCGTGCCAACCGGTGCGGCAGCAGGAACACCTGCGCTGGTATGCCGCCGGCAAGCGCCACGAAACTGGCCAGACCTGACATTCCGCACCACCCGGCCGCCCGCGGCCACAGACGCGCCATCAGGCGCCGCGCGATATCCTCGGGAAGTTCAGTCTGCGGCCAGATGAGACGCCGCAGATAATTCACCGCCGTCAGCACACCGATCGTCCCGACCGCGGCACGCAGCATCGCGTTGCTGAAATAGTCGAACAACAGCCAGCCGGCCATTTGCCCGGCAAGACCGAAAATGCACATGATCGTCACGAACCGCCAATGCACATGCCTGCGCCAGATATAGACAACCCAGATGTCGGTGATCAGGAAAATCGGCAGCAGAACGCCAAGTGCGAGTTTCGGTGGCAGAACAAACAGCATGATCGGCATGCTCAGCGATCCCAGCGCACCGCCAAATCCCGATTTGGAAATGGCCAGTGCCGTGACCGAGACAAAACAGATCATCCAGAAGAACAGCGGCGAAACGTCCATATTCAACCGCCTCGTTTCTTTTCTGTTTCGCGAAAAGGAGAAAACGACCCGACTTCGCGACCCGTTGAGTTTTGCCGAAGAAAAGTTCATTCCTTCGATTACAATGGCGCGCGGCGTGAAGCTTCTCTCCTCGCTTTCCACGTTCTCGCTGACTCGAGCGCAATTATCTCGCTCCGTGTTCATCGAAAAGTGTTGCGAAATGATTGCTCGTTTCTCCATATCGGGAACAGCGAGCACGAAGAACCGTTCGCGGGTCGATTTGAAAATCGAGTGCGACGCGGCCATCGACGCGCTGTGCGTCCTCTCCGGATCCGACGAGGACGGCGCGAAACTCCTCTTGCGTTCGTGTAAAATCAACATAATCGGCCTACTCGTGGATTGTTACGAACACGCGGACAATATCTTCGACGAAACCGTTCACGACGAGAGTGAAATCGACGACGCCGACGACGACGAAAAAGACGAAGATGAAGCAACGCCCTCCTCCTTCCTCCTCACCGAACGCAAACTCCTCCTTCTCTTCCACAACCTCTCCTTC
>CAJWDO010000174.1 GCA_913031555.1 uncultured Alphaproteobacteria bacterium
GTTTTGCCGAAAGATCAAAATAGACCTTGCCGCTGCACATCACGACGCGCTTTGCCTTACCATGGTTTACTTTCGTGTCACGTTCATCAAGAACCCTGTGAAAGCTTGTCTCAGGCCCCATCTCCTCGAGGTCAGAAATACAAGCTTTGTGCCGCAACAGAGATTTTGGTGTCATCACAACAAGCGGCTTGCGGAAATCGCGGCGGAGCTGCCGGCGCAGAACATGGAAATAATTGGCCGGTGTCGTGCAGTTGACGACCTGCATATTGTCCTCGGCGCACAGCTGCAGATAGCGTTCAAGCCTCGCCGATGAATGTTCCGGGCCCTGCCCCTCATAGCCATGCGGCAGCAGCAGTACCAGCGCGTTCATGCGAAGCCATTTCGCCTCGCCTGAGGAAATGAACTGGTCGATCACCACCTGCGCGCCATTCGCGAAATCGCCAAACTGCGCCTCCCACATCACAAGTGCATTCGGCTCAACCTGCGAAAAGCCATATTCGAAACCCATCACCGAGGCTTCGGATAGCGGCGAGTCGATGACTTCGAAAGCCGCCTGGTCGGGCGACAGATGCGCCAGTGGCGCATAGCGTTCCTCGGTCGCCTGATCGACAAGAACGGCGTGACGCTGGCTGAAGGTGCCACGGCAGGAATCCTGACCGGACAGCCGCACGATGTCACCCTCCAGAAGAAGCGAGCCAAAGGCAAGATGTTCGGCGGTGGCCCAGTCAAGCCCTTCACCTTCCCTGATCCGTGCCGCCCGCGTATCGACGATACGGGTCAGTTTCGGATTCAGCGTCATGTGCTCGGGAACGGTGGTCATTGATTCGCCGATCCGGCGTAGAATGTCGATATCGACCGCTGTCTCGCCGCGCCGCTCGACACCGTGCGCGGTGCGCATGCCGGACCAACTCCCCTCGAGCCAGTCGGCCTTGTTCGGTCGATAGCTGGTACCGGCCTCGAACTCCGCATCAAGATAGGCAATTCGTTCATCGACAACAGCCTGCGCCTCGGCCTCGGTCATGATCCCCTCGGCGACAAGCTTGTCGGCATAGATGGTGCGCGTTGTCGGATGCTTGCCAATGGTCTTGTACATCAATGGCTGGGTGAACATCGGCTCGTCACCCTCATTATGGCCAAAGCGGCGATAGCAGAATATGTCCAGAACCACGTCGGTACCGAAGGCCTGGCGAAACTCGATGGCAATCCGTGCCGCATGGACAACCGCCTCGGGATCGTCACCATTCACATGGAAAATCGGCGCCATCACCATCTTCGCGACATCGGTCGGATAGGGCGACGAGCGCGAATAATGCGGGCTTGTCGTAAAGCCGATCTGGTTGTTGACGATAATGTGGATCGTGCCACCGGTGCGATAACCGCGAAGCGCCGAGAAGGCGAACGTCTCGCCAACCACGCCCTGGCCGGCGAAGGCCGCATCACCATGCAACAGAATGCCGACAACCTCGCGCCGTTCCTCATCATTGCGCTGATGTTGTTTCGCGCGGACCCGGCCGACAACGACAGGATCGACAATTTCCAGATGTGACGGATTCGGCGCCATGCTGAGATGCACCGTCCTGCCGTCAAATTCACGGTCGGAGGAGGCTCCCATATGGTATTTCACGTCACCCGAGCCACCGGCATCTTCCGGATTGGCCGGATTGCCCAGAAATTCCGAAATGATCGCCTGGAACGGCTTGCCAAATACATTGTGAAGCATGTTCAGGCGGCCACGATGCGACATGCCAACGACAATCTCGCCAAGACCAAGCTGCGATCCACGCTTCAGGATCTGCTCGATAGCCGGGATCATCGCCTCGCCACCATCCATGCCGAAACGTTTGGTGCCGGTATATTTCTTATGAAGGTACTTCTCGAATTCCTCGGCATCGACAAGGCGCTCATAAATCGCCTTCTTGCCGCGCTTGGTGAAATCGGTGCGGTTGCCAATGGCCTCGATGCGTTCCTGAATCCAGGCCTTCTGTCCGGGGTCCTGAATGTGCATGAATTCGACACCGATGGTGCTGCAATAGGTGCGGCGCAGCGTCTCGACAATTTCGCGAAGCGTCGCCGTCTCAAGCCCAAGAACGTAGTTGATGAAGATCGGGCGGTCCCAATCTACATCGGTAAAACCGTAGGTGGCCGGATCAAGCTCGGGATGAAGCGGCTTGTTCTCCAGCGACAGCGGATCGAGATTGGCGATAAGGTGTCCACGGATGCGGTAAGCCCGGATCAGCATCACGGCGCGCAGCGAATCAAGCGTCGCAGCCCGCATGTCATCGGCATCCATCCGTCGTCCGGCGGCGTGGCCGGCGGCCACGGCATTGATTGATTCCGCCGGATCGGTGGCGCCGACAATACGGCTTGCGTTGCGCGCCCAGCTCGGCCCCCGATCGATTTCGGCACTGGTATCACCCATGGCGTTGAGCTGTTCGAAATAATGCGCCCATCGCGCGTCCACCGTTGAGGGGTCGCGACGCCAGGCAGCGTTCATTTCGGCAATGAAAGTGGCGTTGGCCGCCGACAGGAAGGTCAGATCAAAATCACCAGCCGGATCTGGTGGGCCTGGCACCTGCGCCGCATCATCCATGTGTAAAGCACCCGTTCATGTTGTGTCCCGTCCCCAGTCTAGGCGCTGGTGGCTGAGATTCAAGCCATCAGCGTTTCAGACGCCCCGCGCCATGGCGCGTGTCACCACATTACCGATATCCGCCGGCGATTCCGCCATTTCGAAACCGGCCTCCTGCATCGCCCCGATCTTGTCCGCGGCGGCGCCGCTGCCACCACTGACGATGGCGCCGGCATGTCCCATCCGGCGGCCCGGAGGCGCTGTCTGGCCGGCGATAAATCCAGCAATCGGTTTTCTGTTTGGCTGCGCGCTGTAAAAGGCGGCTGCCTCTTCTTCAGCCGATCCGCCGATTTCGCCAATCATCACAATCGCCTCGGTCAATTCGTCGGCAAGGAACATCTCCAGACAGTCGATGAAGTTGGTTCCGTTTACCGGATCCCCGCCAATCCCGATACAGGTGGACTGGCCAAGTCCGACCGCGCTTGTCTGGGCCACCGCCTCATAGGTCAGCGTTCCCGAGCGCGAGACAATTCCAACCTTGCCGGGGGTATGGATATGGCCTGGCATGATGCCGATCTTGCATTCGCCGGGGGTTATGATGCCGGGGCAGTTCGGACCGATCAGGCGGCACTGGCTGCCATCAAGCGCCCGCTTCACCCGCACCATGTCGAGCACCGGAATGCCCTCGGTGATGCAGATGATCAGCGGAATCCCAGCATCGATCGCCTCGAGGATCGAGTCGGCGGCAAAGGGTGGCGGCACATAGATGACAGAGGCATTGGCCCCGGTCTCCGACATTGCCTCGCCAACCGAATTGAAGACCGGCAGGCCAAGATGCGTCTGCCCGCCCTTGCCCGGCGTCACGCCGCCAACCATGGTGGTGCCGTAATCGATGGCCTGTTCGGAATGAAAGGTGCCCTGCGAGCCGGTAAAGCCCTGGCAGATGACCCTGGTCTGACTATTCACGAGAACTGACATGACTTTCTCCCGTCAGGCGGTCGCGGCGACAATCTTCGCCGCTGCATCGGCCAGATTGTCCGCCGGAATGATGGCGAGGCCGCTTTCGGCCATGATGAGCTTGCCTTCATCGACGTTCGTGCCTTCAAGTCGCACGACAAGCGGCTTGTCGAGACCAAGCGTACGGGCCGCGCCGACAACACCTTCGGCGATGATGTCACAGCGCATGATGCCACCAAAGATATTCACCAGAATGCCACGTACATTCTCGTCCGAAAGAATGATCTTGAAGGCCTCGGTCACGCGCTCTGTCGTCGCGCTGCCCCCAACATCGAGAAAATTTGCCGGCGTGCCGCCCTGCAACTGGATGATGTCCATTGTCGCCATGGCAAGGCCGGCACCATTGACCATGCAGCCAATATTGCCGTCGAGCTTGATATAGTTGAGATTGAATTCGCTGGCGCGGACCTCGGCCGGGTCCTCCTCGGACAGGTCGCGAAGCTCCATCACCTCGGGATGCCGGTACAGCGCATTGTCATCGAAGCTCATCTTCGCATCAAGCGCCAGCAGGTCGCCGGCACCGGTGACCACCAGTGGGTTGATCTCGATCAGGCTGGCATCAAGCGCGGTGAAGGCCTTGTAGAGGCCGCCAAGGAATTTCGGAAGCTGCTTTGCCGTCGCGCCGGACAATCCCATGACACCGGCGAGGCGGCGCGCGTGATGCGCCTGCAGGCCGGTTGCCGGGTCGATGGCAACGGACAGGATCTTGTCGGGCTGTGTGGCGGCGACCTCCTCGATATCCATGCCACCTTCGCTGGAGGCGATGATGGTGATCCGGCTGCTGCCACGATCCACAAGAAGCGACAGATAAAGCTCATCGCCGATATCGCAGCCTTCCTCGACATAGAGCCTCTTGACCTCGCGGCCCTGCGGGCCGGTCTGGTGCGTGACA